>DASWIV010000109.1:0-5755 GCA_036397475.1 bacterium | reverse complement strand
GCCACCCGCCAGGTAAATCAGGCAATATTTTCTCTGCTTCGCTCAGATCCTGAGGAAATCTAATCCCATTTCCCCTACACCACTACCCCCGCCTCTTTCACCGGAACATCCTTTATGCATGCCGCGATCAGATCATCTGTCACTATTCCTTCAGCTTCGCCCTCGAAATTCAATATGCAGCGGTGCCTCAGCCCTGGAAGCGCTACCTTCCTCACATCGTCAAACGCCACATTGTACCGTCCGTTCAGAAGCGCCTCGACCTTCGCCGCGAGTACCATGGTCTGGGCACCCCTCGGCGATGAGCCATAGCGCCCGTACTTCCTCACAATCGACGGTGAGTCCTCGAATTCCGGATGTGTGGCGTTTGCCAGCCTTACCGCGTATTTGATTACATGTGTCGCGATCGGAACTTTCCGTACCAGTTTCTTCATCTCGAGGATTCGTGGACCGTCGATAACTTTCTGCGGATCGGCTTCGTGCGTACCTGTGGTACGAATAAGAATTTCAGCCAGATCGTCGGCCGGCGGAAACTCGACCATGATTTTGAACATGAACCTGTCGAGCTGCGCTTCGGGAAGCGGGTACGTACCTTCCATCTCAAGCGGATTCTGTGTGGCAAGAGTGAAAAATGGAGCTTCAAGTTTTCTTGTCGCTCCGGCTGCAGTGATCTGCCTCTCCTGCATGGCTTCCAGCAGCGCTGACTGTGTCTTCGGAGTCGCGCGGTTGATCTCGTCGGCGAGCAGGATATTCGTGAACACCGGACCTTTCTGAAACTCAAAATATTTACTCCCGTCCTGCCTTTCCATAATAATATTTGTCCCGACAATATCGGCGGGCATCAGGTCCGGGGTAAACTGAATACGTCGGAACGTGAGGTCGAGCACCTTAGAAAGTGTGGAAATAAGAAGGGTTTTTCCCAATCCGGGAACACCCTCCAGCAGCGCGTGGCCGTCTGCGAAAATGGCGATCAGTGTCCCCTTTACCACTTCCTCCTGCCCGACAATGACCTTGTGGACCTCTTTCGTGATCCTCTCGTAGTCTTCCTTGAATTTTTCCACATCCTGCTGCTTGATGTCCGATTCAATATTCTGGGTCATATTAAACTCCCTGCGTTTTTATATGTGACGATTTCAAGCCCCTATTCGTTCACCTTCGATTTGAAATCCACCTTTTTCACTTCGATCTCATCGTCGAGGTAGCAGATCTGAGAACGGAGGTTCCGTAGCTGGGTGATATTCGCGGTCCGGACAATGACCGATTCCCTCATATCGGGCTGATTGAGTGCTTCACCCGACGGCGTCACGATCATCGAATGCCCCGGGAAGAAGGTGCCGTTATGGTTTGCAAGTCCATTAGCTCCTACCATCCAGACCTGATTTTCAATCGCTCGTGCCCTCAATAATGTTTCCCAGTGATTAATTCTCTCTTCGGGCCATAGTGCCGGGACAAGAATAATTTCGCATCCTGACTGCGCCAGACGTCTGACAGGCGCCGGAAACCTGACATCGTAACAGATCAGTACACCTATACCGATCCCGTTGATGTCGCAGGCAGCCCATTTATCGCCCGAGACAAAGACTTCCTTTTCCCCCAGGCCGTCGAATAAATGAACCTTGGAATATTCAAGAATTATTTCACCGTCAGGGTCGATCAGGTACGATGTATTCGTTACTTTCTTTTTTGAATTCTTGACAGGGATTGATCCAGCCAGAAGATGCACTCCGTTCTCCAAACAAAATTCCCGCAGCGCTGAAATGGTTGGCCCTGACACCATTTCAGAAAAATCGTCCTTTTCCATTCCCGGATCGATCACACCTGTCGTGAATAATTCTGACAGGACAAATAGGTCGATTTCCTGTTCGGCGACAGATTCGAGCATACGCAATGTCCCGAACAGGTTCCCAGCCGGATCGTGCGGTGAGATCTCTTTCTGAATTACCGCGATTTTCATGGTCTTGTCCATATTCGGCGTAATTATAGCAGAAGTACCATTTATTGGGTGCATGCGTAGCATTGACAAACCAGTTTGTCAGTGCCCCATTCCCTCCATTTCTGATATAATCGCATCCACTGGCGATGGTAGAAAGCTCTGAAATCTTCAAAAATGTCCTCGTGACAGGCGGTGCCGGGTTTATCGGCTCTCACCTTGTCGATTACCTGCTCGAACAGCGGCATTCCGTCTCGATAATCGACGACCTCTCGACCGGTTCAATGAAAAATATCGAGCACGTTATCGACCGAGACGATGTCAATTTCATCGAGGGCGATATCCTCGATTCCGACCTCGTCGAAAAACAGGTCGAAAAATCAGACCTTGTTTTCCATATGGCGGCGGTTGTGGGGGTTCAGAATGTTGTTAAAATCCCACGTCGCGGAATTGAAGTAAATGTCGGCGGGACTGAAAATGTCCTCAGATCTGCTTTTAAGCACGATACGAGAGTTGTGCTGGCGTCATCGTCTGAAGTCTACGGAATCTCCCGCGATATCCCGTTCCGTGAGGATGGCGACCGCACGCTCGGACCGACAAATGTCCAGCGATGGTCTTACGCCGCGTGCAAGGCTCTCGATGAACACCTGGGATTGACCTACGTATCAGAAGGACTGCCTGTTGCATCCGTAAGATATTTCAATGCTTACGGACCAAGGATCGACGAGTCCGGTTATGGAAGTGTCATCGCGAAATTCATCGCCCAGGCATTTCGCAATGAGGAAATGACCCTTTACGGCGACGGTAACCAGACACGCTCATTCACATACGTACGCGACACTGTTCGCTGCACATATCTTGCCGGAACTCATCCCGACGCGATCGGTGAAGTGTTCAATGTCGGTTCGGGAGTGGAAACGTCGATTCGCGAACTGGCGGTCGAGATCTGCAGGCAGACCGGGGTCGACCCGGTCTTCAAATACATTCCATTTGAAAAAGCCTACGGGCCCGCGTTCCAGGACATTTACCGGCGGGTCCCGTCAATGGAAAAAGCAAAAAATATTCTCGGCTTTGAATACCAGGTCGACCTCCAGGAAGGCCTGAAGCGCACAATAGAATGGGCAAAGGCAAACTACGTATCCGCAAATTCAGGATAATGGTATGGAACCAATGATATGGCAACTCTAAAGATGAACCAGGTTTCCGAGAAGCTAGAAGACTCGATTGACAATCGTACCGCGAAAATTGTTGTGGTCGGGGTCGGCTATGTCGGACTTCCGCTCGCAGTCGAATTTGCAAACGTGGAATTTTCGGTAACCGGCTACGATCTGAGCGAAAAATCGGTATCGAAGCTCAATAGCGGGACAAGCACCATCAGCGACATCCCGTCCGAACATGTCAAAAAGCACATCGACTCCGGCAAATTGAGTTTCACGACCGATGACGCGATACTTGAAAATGCGGACATCGTATTCATCTGTGTACCTACCCCGTTCACACGAAATAAAACGCCCGATATCTCATACATTGAATCCGCGACCAGAACCATCGCGAAGCATCTCCATCCGGGACAACTTATAATTCTTGAAAGCACCACATATCCCGGCACGACACTTGAAGTGGTAAAGCCGATTCTCGATGAAAAGGATCTGACGGAGGGCGAAGACTATTTCCTGGTATTCTCACCCGAACGTGTCGATCCCGGTAACCAGGTTTACACGATCGCGAATACCCCCAAAGTTGTCGGAGGATGCAGTCCCATATCGACACAGCTTTGCTCCAAACTGTACGCGCTGGTTGTTGGCGAAGACAAGGTCGTTCCCGTAAAAAATCCTACCGAAGCAGAAATGGTCAAGCTTCTCGAAAATACCTTCCGTGCGGTGAATATAGCATTGATTTTCGAGTTGACTTATTTATGCCACCGGATGGATATCGATCTGTGGGAAGTCATCGAAGCCGCCAGCACCAAGCCGTTCGGATTCATGCCGTTCTACCCGTCGCCCGGGGTTGGTGGACACTGCATCCCGGTCGATCCTTATTACCTGTACTGGAAAGCGCGTGAATTCGATTTTCATACACGATTCATTGAACTCGCCGCTGAAACAAACCTTCGCATGCCCGACTGGGTTCTCCAGAGGATCATCCGCATTCTCAACCGTAATGGTATTGCGATCAAGGGCGCGAAGATCCTTGCTCTTGGCGCTACATTTAAACCGAATTGCGACGACGCCCGCAATTCGCCCGCCATGCGCGTGATCGAACTTCTGCTCCATCACGATTCCGATCTTTCTTACAACGATCCTTATGTTCCGGAGATCGAGGTCGGGCGCATAAAGGAAGATTACGCACCGGTTCTATCGCATCCTGTCCAGTTAAGTTCTGTCGATCTGACCGACGATGCTGTCAACAACGCGGACCTGGTTGTCTGCCTCGTTAATCACAATTCATACGACTGGGATCGAATTATTTCGAAGTCAAAAATATTTTTCGATACCCGCGGCGTATCGAGAAAATTCCCCGGATACTCCGACAAGGTCCATCTTCTCTAGGAAATCAAATCACCATGGTAACTCCCGAACCTGAATACCAGTGGCGCCAGGTAGAGCACACAGCCGACCAGGCGATAGCGTTAACTGCGAACTCCCGTGAAAATCTCTTCCGCGCCGCTCTCGACGGGCTTCTGGGGATTCTTGAGCTCGATAAAAATCTCGCAGCCGCATCTGAACCAATGGAAATTCATCTTGAACAAAACTCAGGCTCCATTGAAAATAACCTGGTCGATTTTCTGAATGACTGCATATATTACATGGACATCGAAGAAACCATTCCGGTTAAAATACTGTCGATCAAGTACAATGAAGACGACGAACTGGAATGCGAACTTATCTGCCGTCCGCTGGAAGACAATGAACGCATGCTCGCAGGCAAAATTAAATCGACTACTTATTCCGACCTCGAAGTCACTGAATCCGACGGCATTTACAACACAACAATAATTTTCGACATATGAACGGCGCAATTTCAAAAAAGGGACTTACAAAAGTATCCGACACCATGTACCGGCTGGAAACAACGTTCCAGCCCGGTATGCGTGTGCCCGGACACATTTACTCGAATGAAAAATTGATCCAGGCGGTTATCAATGACAACGCGCTGACGCAGGTCGCTAATGTAGCCACACTCCCCGGCATAGTGAAAGCATCTATCGCAATGCCCGACATTCACTGGGGCTACGGATTCTGCATCGGTGGAGTGGCAGCGTTCGATCCGAATGCCGGAGGAGTGGTGTCCCCCGGTGGAGTTGGCTACGATATAAATTGCGGCGTACGTCTTATCCGCACAAATCTCATGGTCGACGAAATACGTCCACGTCTGAAAGCCCTTGTGGACCAGACATACCGGGACGTTCCCGCCGGTGTAGGCTCGGAAGGCCGAATTGTCTTTGAACGCAAGAGCATGAGAAAAGTTCTGCGAAATGGCGTCAGGCACATTTTAAAAGAAGGACTGGCGTGGGATTCGGACCTCGAAAAACTCGAAGCCCATGGAACAATGCCCGGAGCCGACCCCGACCTCATCACCGACCGTGCCTACGAACGTGGCAAAAAACAATGCGGAAGTCTCGGTGCCGGAAATCACTTTTTTGAGTTTCAAATTGTGGATGAAATTTTCGACGATGAAGCCGCGACAGCATACGGCCTGAATAAAGGCGAGCTGGTGTTGATGATTCATACCGGATCACGCGGACTTGGTCATCAGACATGCGACGACACACTCAAAATCATGCGCCACGCGGCTGAGAAATATAAATACGACCTTCCTGATAGACAA
>DASWIV010000108.1:0-23105 GCA_036397475.1 bacterium | reverse complement strand
CTGGGGCGGGACTTTAACCTTCGCTTTTTTCACTTCATCCTCTTCCTTTTCAAGCGGCTTGATCTGGTCGAGTTTTACTTTCAGCCGCTTCCCTCCTACTGACACGGTAGCGCGTTTTTCCGACAGTTCCTCAAGCACCGCTTCCCTCCTTATATTCAACACCCAGACCTTATCACCAGATACGAGATTCAATTCGGCAACTGCGTCGCCGCTAACCGAGACCGCTTCAGGCGGTACGGCAATACTATCGACTGCCGACTTAACCCTGTCGCGGTACTCTCGCAATTGTTTCAGTTTATCGGTTATTTCAGTACGGTCGGACTCGTGGGGAAGCCTGGACGCGAGTTTTTTCGCTTCCTCAAGTTTCTTTTCAGCCGATGCCGCTATCTTTTCCGCGTTTGCAAGGGCGTTATCGAGAATGAATTTCTCAAGAGCGATCAATCCCGCGAGAGATTTCGATGCCTTCTGCTGGTTTATTTCCGCGTCCGATACTTCCTGCTTCAATTTCTCGAGCTGATTTTCCAGGCCGGGAATGTCTACCGATAACAGGTCGCCTTGCGATTCGAGTAATTTATTCGCCCGTTTCAGTACGTCACTGTTCAGGCCAAGTTTCTTCGCGATATTGACAGCGTAGCTCGCTCCAAGCGTCCCGATCTTTATTTTATAAAGCGGCTCTCCCTTTTCCAGGTCGAACTGCACACTGGCTCCGGCGACCCTGCCATCGTCTTCCAGGACAAGATTCTTGATTGCTGGAAGATGTGTTGTCACAGCGATAAAGCAGTCAAGTTCAAGTAATTTTTCTATCACTGCCAGTGCCAGTGCGCTTCCTTCCTGTGGATCGGTAGAACGCCCGATCTCGTCGAGAAGAATAAGTCCTGGAGTATGCCGGTTATCTTCGAGTGATTTGAACATTCGCTTCAGAAAAACCACATGCGCGGAAAAACTCGAAAGGCTCCATTCGATCGACTGAAAATCCCCGATGTCTGCATGGACCGATCCGAAGACCGGAAGCATACTCGGATCTCTCGCTGGGATATGGAGCCCCGCCTGGTTTATCAGGGCGAACAGTCCCAGGGTTTTAAGCGCGACAGTTTTTCCGCCTGCATTGGGACCGGTTATGATCAAGCCTTTCGCTTCGCCTGGAAACTCGATATCGACCGGCACTACCCCGCCGGAAGGAATAATCGGGTGGCGGGAGTCTTTTATCTGAATTTTATTGCCGGATCGGGCGCGCGATGCCTTCCAGTCAAACGATAACCTGCCACAGGCGAATGCAAAATCCAGGAACGCCGACGTATTCAGCGACGATGAAATCTCGGATCCACGTGAACCGACCATGGCGGATAATTCGATCAGGATCCGGATGATCTCCGATTCCTCTTCGCTTTTAAGTTCCGTCAGCCTGTTGTTGCGCTCAACCAGTTCGTACGGCTCTAGGAAAACAGTCGCGCCGCTCGGACTTCTCGACTGCACGACTGCCTTTACATTTTTCTGGCAGTCCTGCCTGAACGGAAGAACATAGCGGCCATTTCGTACCGTAAAATTCTGCTCCCTGAGGTAATTATTTTTCGAATACCGCTGGATCATCCCCGCGATTGTCGACTCAGCCCTCTCGCGTTCCGTTGATATTTCCCTGCGGATCCGTTTCAGTTCGCTCGACGCCCGGTCAAGGACATAGCCCTCAGGATGAATTGCGTTATCGATGATGTCCTCGATCTCAGGGAACAGTCCAATCTGTTGCGCATAATTTTTAAGGACCGGATACTCGAACTGGGCATCACGAATTACACGCCTCACACCTCTCATCGATTTGATAGTGACATTGACAAGGTGTAATTCATGCGGATTAAGCTGACCCCCTTTTTGAGCGCGTCCGACAGAATCGAATACGTCGTTAAGTCCCTGGAATGTGGGAATGGCACGCTCGCGGTCGAAAAAATGGCGGGCATCGTCGGTGATGTCCAACCGCCTGGAAATTTCCCGGCTGTCAGACAATGGCAGCAATTTTTCGGCAATGGAATAGCCAAGCTTCGATTGAGTGCTGCCCGCCAGTTTTTTAATGATGGCGGGATACTCGAGCACTCCAAGGGAGTAGCGGTCAGCTATGTCTATCTGATCTGACATTTCCGAATGGTGATTGTAACTCTATTTGATGCGCCTATAAACCTGCGTCGACCGTCACCGGCTGAATAATCTTATTGTGCCGATAATCGCGGATACCAGCACAATCAGAAAAAGCAATCCGGCGCCGATCAGCATCGAATAATCTTTTATTACCAGCCATTTGTATTTACGCAGTTGAGACGGGATTGTCGCGACCTGTTTCGCTACCTCGGAATCGATCTCCCCTTTGTTGAGAGCAACACCGTCATTGTAAACCGGGATGATCAGGGAGGCTTGAGGAATGGCAGTCGCTGGAGGATCTTCTTTTCGGTATAAAAAGGCATAGATGGATGCCTCATACTTGTCTGTATATTTTCTCGACATATCCAGGCCGAAATGAATTTTTATTCCGTCGTCCGATTCGTACTCGCCGATCCTGACTTCGAGGCCGAAATTATTAATTCCGGTTTTGTGCCGGGCAATCGCTTCTTCCGCTAGTATTAAAAGGCCAGGTTGTTCGCTGCGGCGGTCACGGGTAAAATCGATCCGGTTTATCAATCCAGTCAATTTTTCATGGAAGCCATCTAATCCTGTAACCTCGACATATTCATCATCCAAATCTTGCCCACCGTCAAGAAAGCGCCGGGTATCATTCACCAGAGATTCACATTGGCTATCCGGACAATGCAGACTGTACCAGTTTACGAATTCCACGAATGTACGGAATCCCTTTTCAGAGTAATCCTTAATATATCTCGCCGATATATTCGCGAGGTCAGGATATCGGTTTCTGAATTCTTCCGAAAATGCCTCTTCTGGACGTATCAGAACCTCCAGATCGGGATTCACCGCGACCGTCACCCGTTCAAATTTCGCATCGACATCGATAAGTACCGGAATTTCATTATCAAGCAGAAACCGTACGAGATTATCCGTCTTCCCCTTTTTCGTGTAATCGTAAACCCGGCTGTCCTTCATCTTGTAACACGGGTAAATCCTGATAAGTCCATGATACATATGGCCGAGAAGCTCGACCGCGGGTAAATCAGGAGGAACAATAAACAGGTCCCGTCCGGCTTTTTTCCAGTTTTCCTCTTCCGGATCTTCCACACTGATAGCGTCATCCTCGATATAAACAACTGGATAATCCTCTCTCAAACTGTCAATCAGCTCCGCCAGACGGTCGGGAACATCTGTCGACGATTTTTCATTAATAGCGATATCCCAGACTGGCAGTGACGGAATGGGGCGGGTAACAAACTCACCATTGATATTCGCGCTGATCCATTCCTCGTATTTTGAAGCTAATGCAGCCATATGCCGGAACCGGTAATTATGGGGAACATTGCAGGATAAGTAAATACAATAGCTCCCGGGTGAAGAAAAACTGCCCCAAAAGCATCTATTTATCGGGGTTAGTTTAAACGAAACCAATGCGTCTTAATTCATTGCTTTGCGATTTTAACTCGCGTGAAGTAAAATTTGCAGGTATTTACAGGGCATTTGGTACCGCGAATCCTGCTCTATATCAAGTGGAGGAATTTCATGATAACCCGACTGCATTTCTCAGTGAGACTGCTTATCGCAGCGCTTACATTAATACTATCCTGTTCGAGTGGAACTGATCCGGTAGCGCCGCAATATCCTGGCATCACACCACAATTTGAAACCGGAACCACGTCCCATTACCTGTGGGCGTACTACAACATATATTTGGATCCCGAAACGAATGATTCCGAGCTTGTCCCGGTACGACTGACCGAAGGACACTGGAATGTCCTCAAGTTCCTCGAGCAGGGTCCATGTACCAATTGCGTCAAGATCCTTGGAATTACCCCCACACCTGACGGTACGAAGATTTTCGACGTGCAGATTACGCATCCGTTTAATAATCCTACATATACCGGATTCGATGTTCGCGGTATCGCGATGTTCAACGGCAGTAAAAATTTCCCTGTTCTGTCGCTGGGAACGTCGGACAGAATTGCAGGCGATGGAGCACTTGTAAACGCCGACGGTTTCACCCGCCTTTATAATTTTACGACACAGGGCTCGGGTCCCGGCGGGCTCCAGGGATACATCAAGGGGAAATTCGCCACGCCAGCCGCCCCATCATCATTAGTGAATGGTTACAAAAGACACATTACAGACAGCGCCGCGAATACACGAAACGCACTTTTCGCGGGATCGTCGAAATCGGTCTCTTATGAGATCGACATGCCCGACAATCAGCTGGTAATAGGCTACGCTATCGACGCTTCATGGACTCCTCCAACAGTTACGCCTGTTACGAATCCGATGGCAGATTTTCCGATATCGGCAAACAGCCCCGAAGCATGGAAAGTCGATGTGACGGTAAATCCTGTCGGCGACGGGTTAACCAAGGATGGCGGACAGGCGATTCTGGCGATAGATATATTCGACTGGCAGAGCCTGGACACAATCACCCAGCCGATCATCGAATGTCCGGATATTTTCAACGGGATTGTCACCGCCGACTGGGTTTCCAACAGCGACGGTTACGCAACGTATGAAGCCACTGTTGAAAATACAAAACTCGCTCCAGAGGGAGAATATCTCTGCCTGATAAAAGTCAGCGATATGGAAAACTCGACTTCGCCGCCGTACCTCGATCTTTCAGCATACCAGGTAATTTCTCTTGAAGTCGGTGATACGGTAGTAACGAATAATCTTCCTCCGATAGCCGCCGCCCACGCGGATAAATCTGTCGTAATGCCGGAAGAAGTCGTGATGTTGTTCGACGATTCAACCGACCCGGATGGCAACGACGATATCATCCAGTGGGAATGGGATTTTTCATTCGATCCGGTAGATGGATTCAATCCCGGGGACACACAGCAGAACACGCAGATCTCGTACACAAATCCGGGAACATACAAGGTTCAGTTGCGGGTAACCGATTCGGAGTCTCATGTGGATTTACTCGATACACCACTTGAGATCACCGTGATCGATGAATCGAACGCACCCCCGACAGCTGCCGCTCACGCGGATAAGACGTTCGGACAGACAAATGAATCGATCAGCTTTTTCGATGACTCGACCGATCCCGACGGATTACCGGATATTACCAAGTGGGAATGGGATTTCAGCTACGATGACCTCGATGGATTCAACGCCGAAAATCTCGAGCAGAATCCGCAGCATATGTACACCGATCCCGGTGAATATAAAGTCCAGTTAAGAGTCACTGATACCGCTCTGAATACTGATATTCTGGACACCCCCCTGACTATCCAGATCGGCGACTTCCCGAGTTTCTGCCTCGGGCTTGATGAGATCGATAATTCATACTCAACAACCTATGGAATCCGGACGTTCTATTATTACGAGGGACCGATCTCAAATCTCGCAGGGATGAATTATTCATCGTCGACAGGCCCATATAATTTCACGGTGGTGCCGCCGTCACCTGAGTCGACAGGAAAGTATTTCCTTCCCGCTGATCCCGAAGTAAGCGCGCCAGCGGCTGTTTTTCCGACAGCGGATTATTTCTTCAAGCAGACTACCCAGCAGGGAAGCCAGTATGTGGCATTCCGGCTCGACTTTGATTCGCCCGGGTCCGAAGGCGGGGAGCAAAACCTTCTTGGGCAGTACGAAAGCGCGCTGAATGTACTTAACTACAACGAGTCGTTCATCGGTACTTTCCCAGCCTGCCATCCGCATTTCGATTCCGGTGGCGGGACAGTTACACTCCAGGGAATTACGTTCGATTTCAACTACACACTCCAGACTGTTGGAACGGGTCCTGCGATGCTGGAAATTGATGGACAGGAAACAGTGATCAATTCAATGTGCTTCAGGCAGGTTCTGAATTTCCAGGATACGGTTATCGGGATTTTGAATTTCAGTATTCTGGGATATTACTGGCTGGATGAAGAAGGAAATGAGATCGCATCGATTCAGGCGCAGAATGGTCTCGATGGCAACAACTACAGCGGCACCAGTTTTACAGGCAATGTGGTCTGCCGGTCGCTGATATCGATTGATTAACTTAAAAAATTGTAAACCCCGGTGCGTGTAGCATCGGATACCCAAAATAATGATGAACACATTGGTAATTCTATGGCATCGGGTAATTGCCCTCGTGAGCCGACATCCACTCGTCGAACCATAATCCCTGTAACTCGGTTATATTGTAATTATTGATCGCGAAATTGAAGTTGTACCACATCAAATTGTTTGGTGGGTTGATATTCGGCCACTGGGGGTAAGTCCCCGCGTCGTCACAGAACATCAGCCACGAATGCCCGAAACAGGGATCATTCTGCAGCGACGCGTCGCACGTTTCTCCTGAATCTATATTGGCATCGTGGTTAAGGTCAACCTCGTATTCATCGTAAAGTCTAGCGACAGCGTGGCCCACTTCATGAGGCAGCGATGAATCCCCATCCCATACGGGGGGACCATAGATAACGATAAATACATTCTGGGTGTTGTTCTGATTGTGTTCGCAGATGCTGATGGTGAATGCGCCCTGGCTTCCTCCTCCTACACTATTCACATAGTACACGCTGATCGCTTCAGGATTATTGGCTTTCCCGCTTGCGTTGTGCAACGGGATAATTTCGGAGCCTGACAGATTCAGCCATGCCGGATTAGTGAAGTAATGCAATTGCCCGGGAGAATTTTCCAATTTCATATTGAGCCCATATCTATTCCAGAATTGGTTGCAGATGCCCTGGTCATCGCTGGCTCGATTCCATGTTTCATAGGCGTTTGTGCCATTCTGGTCTTCGGCGTATGTCCAGAATGATACCCATACTTCGCGTGGCTTCGGATATCCTGTGTCGGTCGCCCAGTCCGGAGATGTACCCCCATCATTCAGCGCTCTGATACGATATTCGATAGGATTATCGGTCCCGCAGTACCGCGCACCGGGATCGTTGAAAGCTGTCGCCGGAAAATCGAGAGTCGTCACTGGTGTCCATTGCCACGATCCATTTTCAAGGTCGCCGGCATATTCCCAGTCTCGACGCTCTATCTCGTAAAAATTCGTGCTGGGCACCGGCATCCAGGTCAACCGGACCGTTTTATTGGCGAGAGTACCAAGCCCGTCGGACGCGGAAAATCCGGTAACATTACCCGGCGGGATAATTACATCTGTAATTGAAATATGAATCGGGGTATCGAGAATATCCTGTTTGCCACCGGTGTCTGTCACCCTTAACTGGACATCGTACTCGCCTGTTTCCGTGTAAGAGTGCGATGTTGTCTCGCCGGATCCCGTGAAAGTACCGTCATTATCGAAATCCCATTCCCATGAATTGATCTCGAACTGGCCACACGGTTCCGGGGTGGAATTCGATCCGTCGAAATTTATGGATATCCCGGGGTTAGTTTCTGTCAGATCGGCTTCACCGGCCGCGATGGGCTCTGATGGAAGTATTGTCATCTCAATCGGCTCGGATAATGTTGCGGTGGAGCCCTCATCGTCTGTGACCTTGAGGTTAGCTGAGTAAACGCCATTAGATGGATACGTATGGTTTACATTCGCACCTTCAGCGTCATAAGTTCCGTCGTTTTCAAAATCCCACTCGTATTTCATAATCGATCCGCCATCGGGATCGAACGAGCCATTATCGCTGAAGGCAATTTCAATACATTCTGACTCTGTATCTGTACTGGATGTCGCAAGTGCTACCGGTTTCTGATTATTGATATCGATTACGGTCAAGGTCTGAAACTGCCACATTGCGGTGGCTGGATCGCCGGTAGATATCGCTTTAATCCAAAGATCGTATTCTCCCGGATCCACCTGGAAGTCCAGATCAAAAGTGCCTGAATATGTATCCCCCGCCCCTAGCGGGAGAATGGTTGAAAGCACAGTTGTATCGGTTCCCTGTTCCTGAATCAGGACTTCCACCGAAGAAATATCGTCCTGCCAGTCTTTCACGTCGCACTGAACAGGAATATCAACTTCATTCTGCAGAAATTCATGGACAGGCATGTTGAAATTGGAAATTTCGTATGGCTCGAGGCAATTGCCGGGAAAGGAAGAGTCGACAATGACGAGGAAATCGTTCGTGCTGAGACTCCCCGGATTTGGCCAGTGCAGCTTAACGTCGCCAGATACCATTCCGCCACCTGGCACCGACCTGTCTGTTTCTTCTTTTGCAAAAGCTACGAATGAATTCCTTGTTCCATTTATCGTATTGAAGAGCTCCGAATATCCATCGGCAAAGCCGGCAGGAGGATTTTCAAGCCAGTAGCCGGACACCTTGGGATCGATGATCACCCTCGGATCGTAGCCGGTTAAAAGTGGAAATGGATTGGTCAGTTGCACGGATAAATATGCGATATGATTTATCCTGTCGATCTCGGTAACCTTCACATGGAAGCAATCGTCGCATTTCGGCGGCTGCATGTATTGGTACACGTTGAAATGCTGCAGTATCTGCCTCGCCGGAATGACCTTCACTTCGCGGGTATTCAAATCGATCCGGAACCTGTAAACACCGAGAGGAATTCTCGATGACGAATCCGATCCATGGGTGTTTGCTGTTAATTCATCTGGAATTGTGTCGTGTATGGGCGGTCCAGCCGGAGAATTACTTCCGGATGTACAACCGATCATGATAATCAACAGGATAGTTAAAATCCCGGTAAAACTGCCTGATTTGTTCATGGGTTGGCTCGTCAATCCTTCTGTGTAAGATCAAATTATACCACATAGCAATACCGGAAATTTTGTTTCTGGCAACTATCCATTTATAATTTCAATCTTCTCATAAACTAATATAAGGATAAAATAATGGCAGATCAAAAAGACCTGAAGATGAACATAATTGAAATTCTTCATTACACTAATGACGTTGAAAAGTCTCTCGAGTTTTACCACGGCAAACTTGGCTGGCCCATTGTATGGCAGTCGCCCGGTAATATGGCAACTATCGATGCCGGTGGAGTTTACCAGCTGACAATTGTCGCGACAAAATGGGTGGATGGATGGGAGACCGGGATGCCTGTTCCCCCGCCGAAACTTGCTTTTCAGAGTCTTGATTTGAATTCGGATGCGGAAGTGTTGCGGGAAAGGGGCTTATCCGATGCGACGGTAGCGGGTGTTCCTGAAGAGATGCTGTACACCGACTTATCGGGTCCTGAAGGGATAAAGATAATGATCTGGCAGGACGCTACCGGCAATCCTGCCACTCAGGTTGTTGAAGAATACAATGCCGGGCGAAAACCCGATCCGATATACAAGCGTGGGGAATGTGTATTTTTTGTAAACGATATCCTTTCAAATAAGGAATTTTATACCTCTAAATTCGGTTTTGGTATTACCGAGCAGCACGGGGATGTGTTTTACGGGATGGCAATTAACGACGGCCCATTTTTCGGCATATATGACTGGACAAAATGGTGGGACAAGCCGGAAACCGACACCCCCGACGCCCGTACACGACTGTTCATCGAATGCACGGATATTGAAGAAGAATATTCGCGAATTAAAGATTCCGGAGCTGCTCCCGGAGAATTCAAAAAAGCAGACGACGGGTTAAACTGGTTCAGTCTCGATGATCCGGATGGAAACACGATGACATTCTGGCAATTTAAATCGTAATTGAACCGTGAGAGCAATTCCTACATCACATCATGATAAAATAGCTTTGCCGAGTCCTGTTGTGGCTATAATCTCCCGACCGGATTTTTCTCCCTCATCTTCTCTCTGCGAGATCGACAATGAAAAAAAATAATAATTCTCCCATCCAAATATCCGCCATATCGCTTCCCATATTTATTGAAAGAGTTGATATTTATCCACCTTCTTTATTTAACATCGGTTAATAATTTGTGAAAAAAATATCAAAATCACCAATAAATGCATCAAATGTACTGAAAAATGTGTAATATTTTACCCATACGAACTGATTTATTCAGATTAATCGTTACTTATGGAAATAGTGAACCGGAAGCGATTAATAATCTTGTGAAAAATTTGTCTTTTAAGTTAATCCCTGTTATATTATCTGTTCACTATATCCGGAACTTTATAGTCTATGTCTGACTCAGGACCAGACCTGCATTATAAACTTTACCAGGGGTTTCCTATGTATCGAAAATTCCTCTTCCCGGCAATCATTACAATCTTCATTCTCTCGTGTTCCTCATCTGCGGATAATCCCATGTCTGCTGACCCGGAAACACCGGATCTGACTCGTATCAATCAGGTTCAATCATCCGGATCTTCGGCTTACCTGTGGGGATTATGGGACATCTCCTACAATCAGTCGTCCCATCAATTTCAGGTTATACCATTGCGGACCGCGGACATGACTTTGAATATCACCCGGTTTATCGATGGTCCTCCGCCCAACATTATGCTGGAGATTCTCAATTTCGATCCCCAGGCCGATTTCACCGATGTTTCATTGAAAGTTGGACTGAAGCACCCATTCCCGAAACTTGCGACATTCTCAGGATTCGACGTGATGGGAGTTTTCCTGGGGAATGGATCGGATATATATCCAGGTGAAGGAAACTACCAGATCGCGGGATCATCCGATCAACAGCTTTTGAATGCCGATGGATACACACGCTGGTTCAATGCTCCCGAATTTTCCGGAGCAGGCAACATCGCTCCCATACAGGGATATACACCTGGTGCGCTTGGCTCTAATGGATATGCACCAACAGCGGTTATTAATCCGTACAAATACTTCGCCGACGGTCTCGCTGCTGATGGCGATGCTTTTACTCACCTCAAAAATTACACCTACAGCCGTGGAATTTTCAGGAACGGATCGACCAATTACAGGAACTACGATCTGAGATTCCCGTCCCAGGCAGGCTTTAAATTCCAGTACGCCATCATCGCTCACTGGGAACAGAACACGAATTATCCGGACCCTCCCCACACCCCTGACGATTTTCCCATTGAGGCTAATGCCAGAGAAGCGGTCGCGATTGGAATTTACGACACCTCTACCGCGTACTATCTTACGGACGGATCGTCGGGGGGAAATATTTTCCTTGACCTGGCACCCATAGACTGGACCGCTGAACTGAATCCCGACCTGATGGTTGATGAATATGTGATTAACCTATACTCCCCATTATGGACTGGAGCGAACACTCTCGACATGACCCCGGTCGAGTCGGGTCCGAATTATCAGACATTCCAGTTCTTCTTCGATGTCGAGTCCCTGGATTCCGACGATCCAATCCCGCTCTGGATCGAAGTAATGTATCCCGGTGAGGATTACACAAGTCCGCTGGGAATAAGCAATGACGCGGATGGCAACCTTGCCGGATATTTCTTTTACAACATCGGGGTCAACGATTTCATTACTTCATCCGACATCTATATCAAAGTTTTAAAGCCATCCGATCCGGAGATCCTGACTGCCGGATCCAGTTACGAGATTCGCTGGGTGACTGAAAATATTTACAGTAATGTTACCCTGGAGTATTCGAAGGATGAATTCGAGTCCGACATTCACCTGATAGCAGCCGACCTGGAGGACACCGGCAGTTACCTCTGGGAAAATATCCCGCAGGATTTCTCAAATTCAATAAGAATACGCGTCAGCTCGGTAAACGATCCCGAAGTTTTCGGTTTGAGCGACGGCTACCTCACCGTTATTAAAACAAGCGGCACATGGGCTGCTTCCGGCTCATATGTCCTGCCGACACAACCGTACCAGGATGGACTCCTCTGCGATATCACTGTCAGCAGCGCCGGAGAAAATCAGAGCCGTGCACAGGTCGTTAACACGGAAGACGAGCGAATTTTTTATACCTATAACGACGATTACTCGGAAGTTCTGCACTCATGGACATTCGAAGAAACTGCGATAATGAAAAATCAGCAGGTTCACTGGGATACGTTCAGGAAATTCGACTCGTACCTGGATGGAGAATGGCTGTTCGTTACCAACAATGACGACCACCAGTCGACTCCCCCCCATTGCTACGATCCCATGCATGGAATGCTTCCGGGTAATTTTGTTGAAACGGGTGCTTTCGGCGAAAATTCATGGGGCTGGCCCGACATCATGGTCTGGGGAGATGTCGGTGGCGGTGGATATCCCGATGCGGATGCGTGGCCATGGCGATATTTGGCGGATGTAGCGTCCGGAGTTCCCGGAGGGTGGGGCCTCGAATCTCTGGTCTATTACATATATCCGATGAGCCCTCTCCAGGATGAGCCTACCGGGCAGGTCGGCATGGGCTATGTTCTTACTCCTGAAGATTCGTATATCGGTGCGTGGTGGAATGTTAATTCCGGCATGGAATGGATCGGTAATGGACTGGTCGACGATTCCAATCCCGGAAAAATGGCGCTCGCTGTTGATAACGATACCGGCTTGACCATTGGCACATCCGAAGCGGTCATTACTTTCTGGATACTCGACAGCGCCGGGGTTTCACAGCCACAGGTCATCCCGCTCGGGCTGGATATCGATGAGGTTCAATTCCCGAAAGAACGCCTCGACGATGGCGAATACGGAACCGCGACGCCAATCGACATCGAAATTGTCCCCGCGAAAATGCACAAAGTCGATCTTGCAGGATTCAACTGGGTAGCGGAGCTGCTCGATAACGGGAATGGGACCTGGTCGGTCGGCGTGTGGGAATTCAATTATGAATACCCATGGAATGGCGAGGACAAAGGCGTATTCCATACAGTGGATATCACAGTTCCTGTAGAAGGTGTCCCGCAGTCGCTGGATGTCGACTGCACCGATTTTGAGATTCACGCTCTTTACCTGAATGGGTCGGGTCAGTATGCGGTCGATGTACTGACATACACACCTTGATAAATTATTTTCGGATGAGATCTGCAGATAGATTTTTCAAATTCATTGAAAGAACAGGACCACGTTAAGATGAGTATTTCTAACCGCGTAAGAACAATCGCCATCTGTATCATTCTCGCGATACTGGCGGGATTCATAACGGTAATATCATGCTCAGGAGGTGGGAGTCCTGTAATTCCACAAGTCGCGGCTACATATGTCGGCACACAGAAATGTGCGTCGTGCCATGCAGGATACTTCAAGCAGTTCGCTGCTTCCGGACACGCGAACATCCTTAAACCTGTCTCTGGTGGAGCTCCAGCGTATCCGAACTCTTCGGTTCCCAATCCTCCAGCCGGCACTTCGTGGGCGGACATCAAGTATGTGGTCGGTGGACACGGCTGGAAAGCCAATTTTGTGGGCAAGGACGGATTCCTCTTCACGGGTCCGCAGGCTGAGTACGACCTCGCGAACGGGTCATGGTCAGCTCTGTATCCCGGCGAGAAAAAATATTATGACTGCGCCAAATGCCATACCACGGGATACACCTCTGGTGGAAATAAAGACGGCCTGTCAGGAATTTCCGGCAACTGGCTTTATTCGGGAGTACAGTGCGAAGCCTGCCATGGTCCGGGAAGTAATCACGCGGAAAATCCCACCACCTCGAATATAAATGTAAATACCGATCCTGAAGACGCCTGCGCGTCATGCCATATCAGAACGAATGAATTTACAATCGAAGCGTCGGGCGGGTTTATACTCAATCGACAGCAGTACACCGAGCTTGAAAATTCACCTCACCACGACGTCTTCACATGCGCTACATGCCATGATCCGCATAACAGCGCCATTTATTCCGACCCGGACTTCAACCCCGATAAGGGAATCGAAACCGAATGTGTCCAGTGCCATACAGGTAAAGTGGTCCAGAAATCCGACGCAATGAGAAAAGCGTTGACCTGCATGGACTGCCACATGCCTCCACTGGTCAGGTCGATAAATGGCGATGTGTCCAAATTTACAGGCGATGTGTCAACTCACCTTATGCGGATAAACATAGATCCATCGGCTCCCCAGTTTTCACCGGACGGCACTTCCTCAAATCCATACGTCACACTTCAATACGCATGCAAGCGCTGCCACATGGATGGCGGTGTCGCGCAGAATTTATCCCTGCAGGTACTGGCTGACTACGCGTTCGAATATCATGGAAATGCCGAACCGGGAACTTTTGTCAAAAGCGACACCTGTAAAGCTTGTCACGAAGATATCTACGATACATTTATTGAGACGGGACATCCGCAGATGCTGAAGCCTGTCGATAGCAGCGCGCCACAGTATCCGAACAGCAGTGTCCCGAATCCTCCACCAGGATACTCATGGGATGAAATTTCCTATGTTGTAGGTGGCTTCGGGTGGAAAGCCCGGTTTGTGGATAACCAGGGATATTTGATAACGGGCAGCCCGGGAGACAAAACTCAATATAATATTGCCGACGGTTCATGGTCGGAATATCACGCCGGAGACATGGTTGGCTACGATTGTGCGGTATGCCACACGACCGGATATTCTTCGTCAGGACATCAGGACGGACTTTCAGGGATTTCAGGCACATGGGAGCAGTCGGGAGTCCACTGCGAAGCGTGCCATGGCTCGGGTGGAGCTCATGTCGGAAGCCCATCGCCTGACACGATAAATATTGAAATGCCGGCGCGGGATAGATGCGCGATATGCCATACCCGTGGCACACCCGGAGTACTTGAGGCGTCGGATGGATTTATCATGAGCGAAGCGCAGGCCGAGGAAATTAGCCTGTCGCCGCATAGCGTACTGGAATGCTCAACGTGCCACGATCCGCATCGAAGCGTGGTGTATTCGGATCCTGTGTCGAATCCCGACCAGGGACTGGTGAAGTCGTGCAATGAATGCCATCCTACAGAGGCGTCGATTCAAAAATCCGCGAACATGAAGGCAGCGCTTTCATGCCAGGACTGCCATATGGCGCCAATGGTAAAGTCGGCACTGGGCGACCTTTCCATATTTACCGCCGATGAGAACACTCACCTGTTCAGGATAAATACCGATGTAAATGCCGAACAATTTTCACCCGACGGAACACAGGCTAATCCATACATCACTATTTCATACGCCTGCCAGCGATGCCATATCGACGGCGGCGGCGCGCCTCCAATTTCAAAAGAGAGCCTCGCGTCATACGCGGTAAATTATCATTCCACCGCCGATCCCGACGCGATTGTCGGCGACCAGACATGTCGAACTTGTCACTCGACCATCTACGATCCTTACAGCCGGACCGGACATGCGTATATCCTCAATAATGTAAACAATGCGGCACCGGCGTATCCTTATTCGTCAGTGGATTCACTTCCGCCCGGGTACCTGTGGAACGACATCAGATACGTGATAGGCGGATATAAATGGAGAGCTAATTTCATAGGTTATGATGGCTACATACTCACCGGGGGACCTGGCGATAAAACAATGTACAGTTTCGTGTCGGGAGAATGGGAATCGTACAATCCCGGCATGGAAACGGATTACGATTGCGGACGATGCCACACCACCGGATTTACTCCAGGCGGTCATCAGGACGGACTTCCCGGAATGACGGGCACCTGGGAGCATATGGGAGTACAGTGCGAAGCGTGCCACGGTCCCGGCGGAGCTCATGTTTCGGCTCCGTCGCCATCGACTATCAACGTCGATATGAATCCGAATGACAGCTGCGCCACCTGCCACTCACGTGGTCAACTCAATATTATCGAAGCGGCAAACGGGTTTGGGAAAAATCACTCGCAGGTCGAAGAACTCATGCAGTCGCCGCACGATTCTTTCCAGTGCTCTTCGTGCCACGATCCGCATCGGAGCGTTTCCTATGAAGATGCGACCTACAATCCCGATAAGGGACTGGTTGTAAATTGTGAAACCTGCCACGCGGAAAAAGTTACTACTCAGCGGTCCGCGGGGATGCAGGCAATTCTTGATTGCATCGACTGCCATATGCCTCCGATGGACAAGTCCGGGTACGGCGACCTTTCGACATTCACCGCCGATGTTAAGAGCCATTTATTCAGGATAAACACCGATCCGTCGGCAGCCCAATTTTCTCCCGATGGGACAACTGTCAACGGATACTTAACTGTAAAATATGCCTGCCAGCGTTGCCATATCGATGGCGGAACGGCTGTGCCTTTACCGCTCGAAGGACTGGCAGCGTACGCCGACGGGTACCATTCAACTACCCAGCCAACCGATTACGTAAGTTCGGAAATGTGCAGAATCTGCCATTCCGGCACGTACGATAAATTCCAATTTACCGGCCACGCCAATGTTCTGACCGAAGTTGATGGCGCGGCTCCGGTTTATCCGTACAGCTCGGTTCCGAATCCACCCAGCGGGTACACGTGGAACGATGTCGATTATGTAATCGGCGGATGGGGATGGAAATCCCTGTTCATTGGTAACGACGGATACATCATCACAGGCAACTCCAGCTCAATGACGCAATACAACCTTGAAACAGAAGAATGGGTTGAATATTTCGCAGGCGACACGGTTCCATATAACTGCGGCTCATGCCATACGACAGGCTACTCGCCATCCGGCAATCAGAATGGAAAGCCAGGCATTGTGGGAACATGGAATGAAGATGGTGTCCAGTGCGAAGCATGCCATGGCTCGGGCGGTGCGCATATTTCAGACCCGATGCCGTCGAACATCAATGCATCCGGGGACCCGTCCACGGCCTGCATGAACTGCCACTCACGGGGTACGGGCGCGATCGAAGCCAAGGACGGATTTACTATGAATTACACCCAGTGGGACGAGTTCATGGTATCGCCGCACAGCGATATGCTGACGTGTATCACGTGCCATGATCCGCACGCGAGCGTTTTGTATGACAACCCCGTTTACAATCCGAACCAGGGTTTGAACATTTCCTGCGAGACCTGCCATCCCGACGAAGCCGCCAACCAGAAATCGACCGCTATGTCATTACTCGACATCGGCTGTACGGGATGCCATATGCCGCCGATGGTCAGATCCGCGGACGCCAATCCGTCAATTCATACAGCGGATATGTCGTCGCACTTATGGGAAATAAATCTCGAACCGGGTGTATCGCAATTTTCACCCGACGGAACCGAAACAATGCCGTACCTCACTGTCGAGTATGTCTGCCTGCGCTGCCATACGGATGGCGGCGGGGCGCATCCAATGTCTATTGGACAGGCGGAAACATACTCAGTGGGATACCACGAGTGAGACTGATATAGAGGATTTAAAGAGGGATCGATGTCACGAGTAAACGAATGGAGGTTTAAGTCGTGAGAAGTTCATATCTGGTTTTTCTGCTGATACCGGTTCTTATAGCCGGTCTGGGATGTTCGTCAGGAGGCTCTGACTTCGCAAACCAGTCACCGACCGTGCCAATCATCCAGCAGAATAATATATCATCTCTTTCCGGTGACCGATTATGGGGACTCTATGAGGTTACAGTCGATACCGTTACGGAAACCGCGGAAATTGTTCCTATGCGTACTGCGATGATCGAAGCTAACATCATCAAATTCCTCGACAACAAATCGGGTGACCCAAATATAACTATTTCGGACTTGGAACTCGACAAACCGAAAGTAAATCTTACTGTGGGAATCAGGCATCCATTTCCCAGCACACCAAAATACACCGGTTTCATGGTTCGCGGGATTATCCTGACAAATGGTACACGCCAGGATTTCGAAGATCAGGACCTGGTGATGTCGACCAATGAACAGCTGCGTGTAGTAAACTGTGACGGGTTCACCCGCTGGTGGAATCCATCGGAATTTCCGTTTAACGACACCATCCGCGGCTATTTTCCATACTCCGGCGGCGATCCCAATGGACATTTTTTCAGTTCGACCCTGAACCCGCATAAACTTTACGCCGATGGGCTTGCCCCCACTGCCGAACTGAGTGAACTTGATGAAAACATGAAGTCTGCATTTTCAGCGGGTGCATTAAATTCCAGAAGATACGAACTGGATTTCGGTAACCAGCCTTTTATAATGTTCCAGTTCGCCGTTGTCGCGAGCAACGACCAGCCATTGCATATCCCTCCTGAAATCCCTGACGATTTCCCTCCGGGTACAATTGCCGCCGAACCTTGGTACATCAATCCGTACCAGGTCTCAAATACTCTTTACGATGACGGAATCGATAGCGGTGGAGAACTTCAGTTGCGTGTAGACATCAAGGATTTCGAAAACGCAGAACTGGATCAGGTCTTTGTGGAAGCGCCGGGACATTTTCCCAGGCAGCAACTTTCTTTCGCGGAACAGGACGGGACTTTGTTCTCATTCGAAAGCTGGATCACGAATATCACAATTCCCAATACAGATACTTTTGACGTGCTTGTAACTGCGGTCGCTCCGGATGGAGAAGGATACGACAGCCTCCTTCCGGGTAAAGAGTCCGCCATGTATAAATTGATGACTGTCGATGTAGGGACAGAACCCCCTCCACCCCCTCCCAAAGATTGTCCGGACTTCCCATTCTATGACGATTTCGAGCCTAATTCTGAATGCGTCTGGACTCCCCACGGCGGGGATTACTGGGGAGTCGCCGGAGGATATCTCGACGCAAAGGGCGGCGGAACCTGCTACGAGGAAAACACGGGCAGTCAGAACGAAAATCCGAATCTCAGCTACGTTTCATCCCCGGTTATTTCCGTTCCTGAATCGGAACTGGACCTGGAGATCACCATCAATCATACTATTGATGTAGATCCGCCGGAACCGCTTGGGTATTGGGCGTGGGATGCCTGTTTCGTGCGGATAAACGGTGAGTTGATTTATCCGACCTACGGTCCCCCCTACGAACCTGCGAGTTATCCCCTTTCGTTTGACGATTACCCATGCTGGACATCGAATTACAACTGGATGACTTCGCGATTTAACGTCGGTACCGCGTACAACGGAACCGATATCGAGATAGAATTCGTCCTGGATACTTTCGATTACATTGATAACTGCAATCCACCGTTTTTCGGATGGCTTATCGATGAAGTTACGGTTGATTTTGTAGAGTAGTCTGCTGGAAAATAAAGGCTGAAAGCCCCGGCCAGGGGCTTTTTATTATTTTAGCCCGGCAACGATGGCAAATTCGGAGGAATGAGAATCGAACCCGGTTCCGGCGACATCCGAATATGATTTTTCGTCTGATTTCAACGAGTTGAGAATGTTCGATCCCACTGCCGCTGGACCAAATATCCCCAGCACCACATTACCTACAGGCTCATCGTTTGCTGGAGCGATTGTGACAAGCCTGGACTCAGCGCCATACGCTGACGCTTTAGCTGTAATAACCCATGAAGCCAGGGAACAGATAAATATAGTTGACGCCAATTCAGGCACAGTTATTGGAACGATAACTCCCGGCTCAGGTATAGAAATTAATGACCTTGATTTCGACAGTAATGGCGACATTTACTACCAGGCAATTTATCCAACCGGCAACAAGTTCGGATACGCCCAATACACCAGAACGCCGGGCGTGTATTCGCCGCCAACTGAAATCGCGGATATCACAGGCGACCTGGGATTTTCTAACTTGATATTCGTGCAATATCATGGGCTGACCGGGAGCTTTACATTTTCGATGCTAATTTCGACAGCGAGGGCAGATTGACGGTCTATGATATTTCCAATACCGGCAGTGTTACAAAGGTCAGAACCGGAACAGGCTTGATTCCATCGGGTATCTCATGGTCGTTTGATCCTAATACCTTTGTCCCGACATTTGGTGATTTCGACATCGATCATTACAACGGCGATGAACCATGCCACCTGGTTCTTTATGGTGGAGGAACTATAGGCGGAAATGTGGTCAAATTGGACGGTTCGTTTAATATTCTCAATTCAGCGTCAATTCTGGACAAGAATCCATCGATGGCGATTATCTATAATAATGTTCTGGGTTTCTTCGGCCTGATCAGCCCTGGAGAATCGGATATGACAGAACTTGTCGGAAACACTGGCTGGTAAAGTTGGCTTGAATCTAAAAATTGCTATTGAATATTGTCCGATTTCAACCCGGTTGATTTCTGGATTTTAAAACTCACCGTCTGCATTTAGTTTCATCAGGTAACAATCCGACGCCTGGACCGCTGTCCTTTCTTCAATCCCCGGACCCGGCTCGAAATCGACAGTCTCGCTGAATTCCCCGCCAACCAGAATATTCTCCTTATTGATTCCAATCCCATAGGCTTCCGCGAAAGGAGAAATGGGACCGCCCCATGTCCTTGCCCAGTTGTAATCCCCTGCCAGGGACAGATTCAAAAGGTAAGCATCATACTGTCCGGTTGAAAATACGGTGTTATCTCCCGGACCGACATCGAAATCGCAGGACCCGAAAAATGTCCCCGCTATCAACAGGCGATTACCAAAACTGTCATAGTCTATCGCAAAGGCTTCCACCAGGTCTGTTTTGCCCCATATTCGAACCCAGTCGAGATCGCCTGACTGATTGAACAGGCTTATGTAGGAATCAAGCGCCCCTGCCGAGGTATGTTCCTCAACACCAGCGCCGGGGTCGAAGTCAGCGGTTCCGGAGAACGTTCCAATCACATATGTATTTCCAACCGGGGTAGTTTCAATCCCTGCCGTCTCATCAAGACCGGTTCCCCCCCAGCTTACAGCGTAGCCCTTCCAGTTTCCAAGGTTATCGAACCTGGTCAGGAAGGCGTCCTTATCACCAATAGAATTGAGCTCATACGATTCATCACCCGGATCAAAATCGCACTCCATTCTGAAACTTCCTGAGATATCGATCTGCCCTGATCCATTTGATGAGATTCCCGACGCCATGTCCCAGTTGGACCCTCCCCATGTTTGAGCCCATTCATATGTTCCATTCGAATCATGCCTGCTTACGAAACAATCGAAAAAGTCGACTCCGGTGTGCACATCCTGGCCCGGACCTGTGTTGAAATCGCACTCTCCCCAGAATCCGCCAATCACATAAACGCCGTTATCTTCATATAAAAGATCCCTCTCGAGTTCCTGGTTCACACTTCCCCACGTACGCACCCACTGAAGGTTCCCATCGAAATCGAATTTGGTAAGATAGACGTCATAACTGCCGTTAGATGCAATGAGATTAATTCCGGGACCGGGATCGAAATCGACGGCACCCATGTAATCTCCCGCGATATAAATCCCGTCATTTTCCAAAGGGGTGGATTATCTCAATATCGACCAGTAGTGTTCCATTGCCAGAAGGAGAGACCTTTGTCAGTTTGAAACAACTGGTACAAGGTCCGTTCTCCAGCCACGTGAGCACATTCCAGTGTCCGGAGGAGATCCGTTCAGGGATTATTTCAACATTTGAATGTGACTCATCCACAGATATCCGGAAATATCCCCACAACGCATGCGCGCTGTCGAACATGTAATCTCCGCTATCTTCCGACTCTGCAGTTTGTAAAGTACCGGGTAATTCCGGGGCTAACAAATTGGAACTGTGATCTGATGAGCAACCCGAGATCAAAACCAGGACTAATGCCGCCAACGGTAACCTGATGCGATTCCTTGCAACCATGGGCACTCTCCTTAGCAACCGATCACATCAAAGTATAAGATAAATGCATTAATTATTAAATATAGACTGAGAGATTTTCGGCCTTATTGAAGTAATGGGTTCCATTAGCCGATGAACCATACCGGATAGTATGGACTCAAATATAATGAATTAACCGGGGTAAATAATTTACCGGGGTTAAGGTATAATAATCAGCGTTACATTATTCTGGAGTTTTTATTATTATGGATATAAGTTCAAGATATTTTCTTGTCTTCCTCCTCGGAGGAATATTACTGATCTACCTGTCGTCCACAGGAATTAATTCTGTCCTCGGATCTGACAAATCAAATTCAAAAGAAAATGAAAACGGCACCATGTATAACGAACTCACACCCGAAGAAGAATACGTAATCATCAATAAAGGGACCGAAGCCCCTTTTTCCGGAGACCTGCTTAACAATCACGATGAAGGCGTTTATGTCTGCAGGCAGTGTGGAGCGGCTCTGTACCGCTCTGAAGACAAATTCGACTCCCACTGCGGATGGCCGAGTTTCGACGACGAGATCCCCGGTGCGATAGAGAAGACCTCCGACGCCGACGGTATCAGAACTGAAATTACCTGCGCGAACTGCGGCGGGCATCTTGGCCACGTATTTTACGGCGAACAGTTGACCGATAAAAATACCCGCCACTGCGTCAACTCAATTTCAATGGATTTCATCCTTATCGACGAGTACAGGGCGATGCGGGAAAATCCTGAAACCGGAATACAGAAGGCTATATTCGCGTCGGGATGCTTCTGGGGCGTAGAGTATCACTTCAATAGGGCTGACGGTGTAATTTCAACTACTGTGGGATACACCGGAGGAAGTTTCGAAGATCCCACTTACAGGCAGGTATGTAACGGAATCACCGGACATGCCGAGGCGGTCGAAGTTACTTACGACGCCGGGGTGACTTCTTATGAAGACCTGCTGAAATTATTTTTTGAAACCCACGACTTCACCCAGACCAATGGACAGGGTCCCGACATTGGCGCCCAGTACCGCTCGGAAATATTTTACCTTTCCGACTGGCAGAAAACGATAGCTGAAAAATTGATCGGCGAATTATCGGACAAGGGTTACAATGTAGCGACTCATGTCACACTCGCCGGCACATTCTGGTCTGCAGAGGATTATCACCAGGATTACTATGAAAAGAACGGGCAGTCGCCGTACTGCCATGTATACACACAGATTTTTTAATCACCCTTCATCAAAATATGAAAAAAAATTCCCCGCGTCTCGACGGGGAAATTTTTTATTGTCAAAAAAGCAGTGTGCTTCCCAGGCATCTAGTACGCCTGTAATGTGACCGGCACCGTTATAACGAAATTAGCCCTGCGGTCCGGAACATCACCTTAGACTTTTTCCCATTGCTTTCTCCTTTTAGCTTTATTGAGTGTCTATTGTGAAGTCGAAGATGTCGTACACAAAATAATCTTCATGAAATGGAAATGGAGGAATACCGGCTGCATGCAAAACTGCAACTCCTCTATAAATCCCATTTTCGTAACCCGATGGAATTGGAAATGTCGCAGAACCTCCTGGCAGCCAAATAACATCAGTTGGAGGATTGCTGCACTGATCAGGCTGCAATCCGCTTTGTCCT
>DASWIV010000107.1:0-4868 GCA_036397475.1 bacterium | reverse complement strand
TACGGCGTGCTCCTTTTGGTTTGATTAACTGTAAGAGTACGCCACCTTTTTGTTTTAGGTCAAACACAACTTTCGGTTATAACTCAGATATTATCGGGAAAATGGAACAATGCCTGATTCACTGATAGACCTTCACAATTCGCAATGGGTTCCGGGACATCTCATCAATCCAATTACCGGCAATGGATTAGACTATTACGCAGAATATTGTAATGCTGGAGAAATGGTTATCGAAAAAAAGAATTCGGAAAGCGTCTTAATTTACTTTACAACTCCGAATGGCGAACTAGTCCCTCTGGAAATTAACAGCTCCATGTATGATTATTGTGGAACATATGGTGTAGACCTAAAATTGTCGATTTATCAAACCTGGGTTCAGGAAGCATTCGTACATTATTGGCGCGAGTATGCGGATATACCACACTCCATTAACGATTTAATTACTACAGGCTATTGGCCGTTCGATGGGTCAGAATTCAACCCGATAATGCTGGAGCCGCTAAAATTTGATAGTTACCAGGAAGGAGACGTACGGTTTAAATTTACTTCTGAATTTGCCACATGCATTGTGAACTATGAAAATAACCGCTTTGGGGCTTCCAGAATCGATTATGAAGCAGGCTCAAATATTTATCATTACTGATTGATTGCGATTCTAAACTGAATTATTGACTGGGAGAAATTATCAATCTTCGAATCTGTACGACCCTCTTGGTCGGTTCCTCTCATTACTGCTACCCGAATCATCATCGTCATCCGATTCGTCGGCAGAATCGCCGCTATCCTCTTCATCCGAGGCCTCGCTATCCGACTGTTCATCGTTATCCCAGGCTGATCCTGAATCGATTTCCTCAGGCTCCGATGATACCTCCACCGGACGTCCCGCAAGATCGAAAATACCCACATCGATGTTACCGTCTATTACCGGATACTCGACGGGTGGCAGGTCACGATGAGTAAACCACGCAAGGACGCCGTCCATAACTCCCATCATGATATTTTTTGAATATGCTCTCGATGGATCAGTCAACCTCGCGAAATCGAGCGCGTTTGTCATGAACGCCGCTTCTACAAACAGGACCGGCATGTCCCCGGAATGGCGTAAAAGGTACAAACCGCGTTCATCCTCAATCGGGCCTAATCCCACAACCCCGGTTCTTGCAGCGACCCCGCGATGCGCCAACCGGTAAAGAGGCATGCAGTCGGGATTATTGTAAAGAAACAGCGAACCCTGCATTGTTGTCGGCTCTTCGGTCGCGTTGTTATGTACCACAATAAACAGATCCGCACTTTCCGTCTCAGCGGCATGAACCCGGTCAGCAAGTGTTACATAGGTATCGTCTTCCCTTGTAAAAACAACTTTCGCGCCGTGCTCCCTCAGATATTGTCCCAGGTACATGCTCATCTCGAGATTGAGCGACTTTTCGGTCACATTCCCGACCATCGCTCCCGGATCCTCTCCGCCATGTCCCGGATCGATAACGATTACGCGTCCTCCCAGGTCGCCATGCGGAAACGTCACGATAATTTTTCCCGCAGTCCGGTCGTGCTCGATCTCATAGGCAACCACGCGGTCAAGATCGAAAACTATCCTCGCGATTTCGGGCTGGAACTGGCCGATCCTGATGTCCCTGATATTCGCTTCACCATCCACACTTCTTTCGCTTCCGGGAATAATTCCTCCCATCAGGTCTATAACAAGCCTCATTCTGTCATCATCCGCCAGTGTGAAGTCGTTGATGTCACGGAATTGTGGAGTGTCGATTTCGGCGGTAAACGTCTCGTTATCGTCGGTTGAATATTCGATTTTCCAGCCAAGCTGTTCGAGCGACCAGTCCACAGCCTCTTCGGGATAATCAGGCAGCTGCGGAATAAAATTATCCGGAGCTGGAAGATCGGGCTCGTCGGCAACCGGAGGAGTTACCGGCGTCTCAGGCACAGGATTATTTTCGCCTATTATCGGAATTTCGGTATTTATTATTTCAGCGATCACCGGATCGGTTGTTTCAAAATCGAAGATGGAATCGGATGCGTTCACAGTTGTACCGGTATTGTTCCCTTCATCAACTTCCACCACCGGATCATCATTCACCGTGGCGGGTGGTTCATCCGGAACTTCCGCCGCATTCACAACTTCAAATTCATTCTCAAGAAGGTTGCTGCCGAAATAAATGCTTGTGTCACCGGACGCATTCGCAAGCAGGACCGAGAGTGTCCTTGAATCGGGATACAGGGTGTGTCCGGGGACGGATGCGTCTCTCCATTCGAGTACAACCCTTACAATTGGTGGCTCGTATGAAAACTGGCTGGCCCGTAAAGCGCTGATTCCGGATATCCCTATAGCGCTTCCATCTACATCCAGAGTTTTTCCGCTGAGGTACGCATTTTTGATATCGATTACCCGACGCGGGGGTTCTTCAAGCTCGAATGTGGTGAATTCAGGAGGAATCGACGAAGTTATCCTGAGCGTTCCATCAGATGGGACAATAGATAATACCTTTGGATAAAGTACGATTTTCTCTTCATCGTCTATCTTGTGAATTGAAAGGCCAAGAGCGGCATCGATGAATTGCCCGGGAGCATAGATAACGTCCCCGACTGACTTTATCCGCTTTTCGAAGTCGAAACTACCGGTAGCGTAAGTGTATGTATTGCTGTCCTGCCCGATTCGGATATTGCCATAGACGGTGTTACCAAGCATCAGTTCGGAACCGTTAAAAATTTCCGTAACACCCAGCGGTACTGCGAGGTCGTCCAGGGCGACATAGATCGTTCCATCTTCCTCGATATAATCATGTTCCAGGCGATCGGTCTGGAGGTAAACCGTATTCGCGTAGACCGGCATCGATGCGAAAATAACCGCAAGGGACACCATTGTCAGAAGCAGAAATTTAATATGTGCTGACTTCAATTTCTCCCCTGTGCCACTGTCAATTGACAGCGGCGTTCTCTCTGTTTACTTCCACGTTGATACAATCCCAATCCGATAAACTCTCAAATGCACCGAATCTCGCATATGATTCGGCATTTCTTCCATTCAGCAAAACCTCTACATCTTCAATTCCGCAGCAGCCGTGTAACGTAAGATAAAGGGCCCGTCGAAACAACGTAATATCTGGACCCATGAAAGCCGTTTGAGGATTCGGAACCGTGATGTTGGCCGCAGCTGTTCCATTTTCTATCGTCAACTGCTCAAGCCCATAGCCAGGCGGACACACTCTCATCGGGCCTTCAACCGCCTCCCTTGGCGGTGACTCCAGGATCGCCGACACAGCCTGTTCCGGGAGCGACAATCCTGATTCGAACTGTAACGACAGTGGAATCAGGTAAGATCCGGTCTGGTCGAGAAAATAAACAGTCGCCCATTCGAAATCCGACTCCAGTCCCGAATTAACAACTTCGTTAAGATGCACCGGCGGCTTAAATGGCTCATTGAGAATGTACCCGTCGCCGGTAGCTTCGATCTGCTCTCCACCGATGGTAATTCTAACCTCGCTGCATTCTCCAGCCGCTTCAACTGTAAGCGTTAATGCGTCGAAAAAATGGTCTGTCCTGGTCGATCCCGTAAGGTGGGACTGGATTTCGGCAGGCAGATCGATAACAGCTGTCCGACCCGAAGTCCTAACCACAGGAACCGGTATGTTCGCGGGATACACTCTCGCGAGCATGGTATCGTCCGGACCGGTCGCCCATTCACCTACAGCCTTGACGGTTAAAGAATCGCCTCGCGCGAGCGTCACATTTCTGCTGACCGGAACGAGGTACGCTATCGAGGCATTGTAAAACCAGAGCTCGACACATTCCGTCCGGTCAGATATCTGTTGCCCGGGTATTCCCGGACGCCCGGCGAAAATCCAGAGTTCATATCCGCCATAAAGGACAAGTAACACGACAACCGTTATGAGAACCCCAAGTGTCGCGCTCAGGAATGGACTGCGTTTTGTCTCCTTAGCTTTTTTTGAACCGGACTTTTTGCCGCCCGGCTTTTTGCTGCTTCCCTTACCCCCGGATTTATTACCCTTTGATTTAGCCAATTCGACGTACCAGTCCCCTTGTGATGCGAACACGGGTTCCCACCATGCGGTATCTATATTTTCGCAACTGATTAAGTCGCTTTGAACTTAATGAAAGGGGTTTTAGAATAGTTTGGCTGATTGTTATATAATGATATCTAATTCAATACTCCTGAGGTTCAATCATGCTTTATCGTTCCCTTTTCCTTGCGGCTTTTATCACACTGTTTATGCTTTCCTGCTCGTCCGGATCACACTTCGACCAGGTCACATCACCTCCACTGACTAATGCTGGAGATCACGACATAAACTCCATCTCCAGTGCCGCTCCGAACATGCTCTGGGGATTATGGGAAATTTCGATCGATCCGGAATCTCTGGAAGCTGAAATTGTGCCGGTCCGCGGTGCGATGTTCACCGCTAATGTCACTCAATTTTTGCAGCCACCGGCCGCACCAACAAATTTACTTTCAATCCAGGTACTCGCATCGAGCGATCCATCGAATGGATATTTCGAGGTGAATGCCGCGGTTTCGCATCCGTTTCCGGGACTTCCCAAATATCGCGGATTCGATGTACGGGGAATCTTCATCTCTAATGGATCAATGCCGTTCGGAACCGATCCGGGCGCTCTTTTTACCAACACGGGCGAATCAAGGGTTGTAAACGCCGACGGATATACGCGATGGTGGAATCCCACTGAGTTCACATCGTTCAATACAATTTTAGGATTCACACCGGGCAAACTCGCTCCCCCGGTATATCCCACCGCGACAATCAACCCGTTCAAATATTACGCTGAAGATCTTGACTCAACCGAACCTCTAAACATGCTCGATCCTGCTACACGTGGAA
>DASWIV010000106.1:0-8426 GCA_036397475.1 bacterium | reverse complement strand
GACATAAACATCCATCCCGATCTGCTCAGAGCTGTCCTCAGGAATGATAACGATCAGTTTGGATGGATACCTGTCATCGACAGAATTCGTAATTTTGAAATTGATAGTCTCGCCATTCTGCTCCATTACATCGCTTTCAGTAAGAGCGTTCGGACGTACAAGTTTTATTCCGCCCGGCACGTGGATATTCCCTTCAAATACATGCTCGCCATCCTGTGAATTTCCTTCGAATGAAACAATGTAAACAGTAGATTGAGATTGAAGGTTTGCCGTTATTTCGTTTCTCAACTTCTCCGCGATGTCAGGATAAATATCCGACAGATTAATTAGTTCGAGTGGATCGTTCTCCATGTCATACAGCCACATCTGTCCCGTAATAAAATTAACAATGCATTTATACGGCCACTGAAGAGCGTATTTATGGACGATTGTCCCGCCTGTTTCTTCACCGAATATGATTCGCTCTGGTGTGAATTCAGGATCCATGTACGATTGCAGAGGAAGACCGGGAAATATCCCTTCCGTATATTCAGTTACGGTATTCCAAATAATTGTAGGGACAATATCCAGATTACTGACGGGTTGGCTGTAAATTCCAGGGGTGAAATCATTTCCGTGAATCATCAAAGGAGCTTTGATAAGTTCATCGTACTGGCTCTGCCCATGGCTGTATTTTCCGTGGTCGAAATATTCCTCACCATGGTCCGATGTGAAGACGATCAAAGTGTCATCATATAAATTTTCATCTTTGAGATACCGGATCAGGCGTCCGATCTCATTATCAACATGCGCTATCTCTGCGCGATACAAATCTCTAACATGTTCAAGAACTTCAGGAGTCGGGATTTCAGAACCGTCTTTCCATTCGAGTGAACGGTTGAATTCATACTGGTAGGGGCCTGAGTAATCGGGATCTGCGATTTTGTTTACATATTCCAGTGGCGGCTCCAGAGGAACATGAGGATCATTCAAGTGCAGAAACAGGAACCAGTTGCGATGCTTGCTTCGTTCGATGAACTCGATTCCCTTATCCACCGACGCTTCCGCGTCCGCTTGGTGGACGTACCACAGGCTTTCCATACCATAATCAAATCCTGAATTGGGATTTCCAAGCCAGCTGTTTGAGCAGACCATTCCGGTTGTGTAATTATCATTGAGAAACAAATTGCCGACCGTCAAGCCGCCGAGATGCTCATTATAACCGGTAGCTCCAGCCCGTGATGGAATCATTCCGGTAATCAGGCTTCCAAAGGATGGGAGTGTCCACGGCGCTTGTGAACGCGCCTGTGAAAATATCGCGCATTCTTTTGAAAATTCCTGCAGGTAAGGAGTGACTTCCGGGTCGCCTCCAAAAGGGCTGGCCTCATCGGCCCTGAGTGTATCGACACCAATCAATAAAATATTTTTATTACGGAGTTCAGAATTATTGTATATCGCAGGCTGGCCGATCATTATCCTGTCGTTATTCATATCTGCAATCTTGCCGGTGCATTCAATTACCAGTTCACCATTGCCATACTGGATTCCTGTTAAAGGAATATCTATCGGATAGAAAGTATTCACCCAATCGGAATTATTTGCAGAGACTGTTTCGTTCAGTAATGTGGAGTTTCCATTCGCGTCGTTAAATGAAACCTTGACATGGAGGTTCCCGGAGTTGAGGGAGTCGTATGGATCAACCCCGATCCTCGCATAAAAATGGTCGCCCTGCTGAATGACAACCGGAAACGAAAGGATTTTGTATTGCTGCATGATAAATCCGGTTACAAGTTCGTTGCCAAGGTTCATTGTCTGGCTAAGGCAGGATAAGGCATCGAATTTACCAGGATCGCCGGCGAGCGGATTTGCATGGATTAATGACGTCCTATCATAATAGGAAACTTCCTTCGGTTGCCGAGCATGATTTTTTTTGAAGGAAATAAACCATGCCATCAGGAAAAGGATTATCGCGATCGCAATAAAAAAGGCATAAGGGAATTTGTTTTTTTTATTGTCCTTCTCCATCGTCTGCATTTTACTGGATATACCCCACCGCGCGGAGCTGTTCCTTTTCCTCTTCCGATAAAGGCGGGTGTTCAAGCGCCTGTCCCGATGTGGTCCCCATCCCGCCTACCACATAAAATGCCACGGGATTTTCTCTCGCGTCGACCGGAAGTGTCGCGGGCCAGGGAAGGTCAGAAATTGCGAATTCAGCTTCACCTGTGTCCTCGGATGTCGAGGTTCCATATGGGAAGAACCGTCCGACAGGCTCCATAGTGTCCAGTCGGCAGCTCATTGTGATTTTAGGATCCGATTGATTTGGGATAATTATCAGGGCTTTGATATTTCCGACTTCGTCGGGAATGCTTGAAAGGTTGAAATGAATGGTATCGCCTTCCTGGTCGTACGCGTCGGTTCCGATCATGCTGGAGCCGGTAATCTGCGCGATCCCTCCCTCGACAGTCAGAGTCCCCGAAAAATTCACAGGTTCTTCATCATGTCCACCGGTGATGGACACCGCGAACATGGTTTGTCCGAGCGGATTGTTGGCGATAATTTCCTGTCTGAGATTTTCGACGATATCGGGATACTGGCTGCTGAGGTCGGTTAATTCATGCGGATCATTGACTACGTCGTATAATTCGACCGCGCTTGTGTAATAATCGAGTATCAATTTGTATGGATATTCGAGGGCGTATTTTTTGTGGGACCGGTACTTGATGTTTCCTTCGCCAAAAATGATGCGATTGTCGATATCCGGGGATTCAAGATGAGGAAAGACATCGAGAGGCATTGCGTACCGGCCGGGTGCGTAATCCAGGTCGAAGAAATCGAGAATTGTCGGGAGAATGTCTATATTTGCGACCGGCTTGTTCACAATATTTCCACCGTCGAATTTTCCGCCCCAGATGATCAGTGGCAGTTTTATCATCTCGTTATAAAGCGATGTCCCATGCTCGAACCGACCGTGATCGTAAAACTCTTCGCCATGGTCAGCCGCGAATATTACCAGGGTATTTTCAAGCATCCCGCGCTCCTGCATATAATCGAACAGGTATCCTACAGCTTCATCAAGCGATTTAACTTCGGCGTCGTAAAGGTCGCGTGCACGCCTGATATCATCATCCGGTGGGGGAGCATTGAGAGCAGCCCATGCGTCGGAGTCATGGAATTCCAGACCGATGTCACCGGAGTAATCGGGGTCGATAAATTCCTCCGCGAATTTCTGCGGTGGAGTGTACGGCGCGTGGGGGTCCATGAAATGAAGGAACAGGAACCAGTCGCGACCGACATGGCGGTCCAGAAATGCTTCCGCTGACCTGACGGCGGTGTACGGATCGGCGTTGATCTCATACCAGTAACTTTCCATCCCGGATTCAAAGCCTGAGACACTATTTCCAAGATTAGGATTACCGACCACACCTCCTGTTGAGATATTGTTTTCAAGCAGCATGGAAGCAACACTTGTCGCGTCGGATGGAAACCGGAATTTGAAAATGGTGGGATAAATCTCGGATGGAAGTTTTCCGGTTAGGATGCTCGCGAACGACGGGATGGTCCACGGTGCCTGTGAATATGCGCTGGTGAAAACAGTTCCCGTCGAGCTCCATTCTTCCAGGTTCGGCGTGCTATTTTCACGTCCGCCGTACATGGAGAGGGCGTCCGACCTCAGGGTATCCACACCTATCAGCAATACATGCCTGTTCCTGCGGGCGGAAGAGTGCGTGAGTGTCGGCTCACCCCAGAAAATGACCACAGTGGGATCATCAGCCATTTTTCCGTCCGCCATGAACTCGAGGAATCCATAGGAATTTTTCCATATATCCAGGGGGATCTCGTGGTCGACCCAGTAAGTTGAGTAACCGACCACATCGACATCGGACGATTCGAAGATCAGGTCGCGCCTCCGGAAAATTTCAGGCTCAGGTTCCTTATCGTCCTCTTGGCGATACTGGTACTCCGAGGAACTATTTTCGTCAAGAAGACGAACCATGTTGTAATAGATGAGTAAGTGTATATCACCGGGCTGAAGCGGATGCACGGTGCTGATACGCAGTCGAAATGTCAGGACAGGATCTTCCCCAAGATTAACCGGAAGCCGCAGGATACCATCGTCCGGTGATTTCCATCCAAGTACGGATTCATAGTCGATATTAAGCCGCGTTGGTTCCGGGATGACGTCTGGTTCTTCGCCTTCCGGATAATACGGGGCGACATTTACAAGTGATATCTGGGGAAAGTAATCGACCTTAAAGTCCTGCATCGGGTTTCCGCAACCGGAGTTGAGAAAGAACAGGATGAGGGGAGCCGCAGAAAAAAACGCCGCGTACCTCAGCGTCGAAAGAAATTTGGATTTCCATCCGTACATTTATACTGGGAATAATACTGCAGAAGTGGGAAAATTGTAACGACCACAGTCAATCGGGGAGGGACTCGAGGTGAACGATTTTCGATTCGAGCTCCTTCTGATCGAGATCAAGAAAATGCTTCACCTGATTTTTACCGCTGGCCTTCGCCAGGTACATGGCTGTATCAGCCAGCGCGACCATATCGTCCACGGATTTTATTTCGTAGTCTTCGTGGTTTAGTGTAGCGACGCCGATCGATAAAGTTACCTTCAGTTTTACACCCTCGAATTCCACTACAAGTTCCTCGATCTGGGTTCGCAGCCTTGAGCACGCGATCAGGGCGCCTTCAAGATTTGTCTGTGGGAACATCAGGGCGATTTCTTCGCCGCCCCATCGACCCGCGAAGTCGACCGTACGGACACTCTCTTTCATAATCGCGGAAACTGCGCGCAGAACAGCGTCGCCGGCAAGATGGCCATAGGTGTCGTTGATTTTTTTAAAATCGTCCAGGTCCGCAATAGCGATAGAGAATGGCGATTTGTATCGCCTTGCCCGGGTGAATTCATTTTCAAGCCGCGACATCAATGCGCGCCTGTTTGACAGGGTTGTCAATGAATCCGTGACCGATAATCGTCGGACTTCTTCATAGAAAAGCGCTCGTTCCAGGGTTACGGACAGCTGTTTTCCAATCAGTGAGAGTGTGTGCAGGTAATACTCCCGTACCGCTATCTGCTTGTAGGTCATTATGCTCAGTAATCCGTAGGAGCCGCTGCGTCCCGTCAGGGGCAGGGCGAAATATGTACTTGCGGGTTCACGCGTTCCCGGAAGCTGATGACGTACAGACGGAAGATTGTTGACGGTTAGTTCCCTGTTCGCATCGATGAGCTCCGAATACAGGCCTGAAGAGTTGCGGCTCTCGTCGATGAATGTTTCGGCGTCGATGACGTCTGAGTAAATTTCATTATCGACGACGTACAATTCCCCTGAATTAAACAGGACAATTCCGACCTGCGCGAATTCGATTACGCTGGAGAGAGTGCTTAATGCGTGGCCGATAAATGCGGGTATCGTCGATCCGTAGGAGCCGTTTTGCGGTTCGGCTTCGATCTCGATCTCGCCAAGATGGCCGATGATACTGGCGCCTATTAACTGGCGCTCGAGCTCATTCGCTACACCCGCAGCAGGACCTCCGAGCATCTGTATGGTACGTTCGGCTTCCTCCCATTCAGGATCGGGGATGGTCTGCCTGTTTGTAATCGCGTACTCGATCCGCCTGACTGCCTCGACAGCGTCGCTTTTTTTTACGATAACGTCAGCGCCGGATTCTTTCGCCCAGAATTCCTCGATCAGGTACTCTCGCGACATGATAAGGGCAACCGGAAGTTTTGATATATGACGGTTGTAGCCGATGAGGCGGGCGAGAAGGATTCCCGACAAGCCTGGAAGTCCGGTTTCGCTGATTACGGCTGAAGGACGGAGCAGCAGGATGGTGTCCATCGCGCGGAGTCCGTCGACCTCTCGCCTGATGCGGTACTTGCCTTTAAGAGCGCCTTCGACAACACGCCAGATCTGGTCGTCGAAGATGGCGACAAGTATAAGGGGCGCGTCGGGAGGCGCGATATTTTTACCTGAGTCCGTCAAGGCTTTGGTCTATTAGTATCTATCGAAATGCAGCAATGTTTATTAAATCAGATCATATGGGCGTACGATTCGTTCAAGGGTATAAACCATGCGCTAAAGGTTCTGATTGGCTGAGGAACACCCATGTCGCCCCGGTGCCGCCATGGGATGGGTCACATAATGTGAAGCCTGCAACATCTGGATGTTTCTCCAGGTGTGAGTGAATCAGCTTGCGGTAATGGCCCTGCCCCTTACCGTGGATAATGCGGATTTGAAAATTGCCTTTCGAAAGATTGTCGGCGATGGCGACGTCTATTATCTTTTTCGCCTTGTCAGGTTCGCGGAAGAATTTGTGCAGGTCTATGTCAGGAACTGATGACATTTTATGAAACATCCCCGGATGCAAACCACGCCGGGGATGTCTGATGGTCCAGTTAGGTCAATTTGGTAATTTTAATTCATATCCCAGATTCTGAGACCTCTTTTATCGACAGTTTCAATAAAATAATCATCTTTCACATAAGTATGGTAAATAATCCTCGAGAAGTCACTGATGTAAAGGTCCCCGAACAATGATGGTGAGTCAGGTGGAAAGATATTGAAGACCGTTGGATTGTCAAGCACGTTCGACGACATTATCGCATACTGCTCATAAACCGACAAAGAGTTGCCATTAGGTGATCCAGGATAAGCGATCTTGGATATGTAGGCCGGAGAAAGAGGATTTGAAATATCGGCGATCTCGAGAAAATCCTTGCAGGCGAGGTACAGACTGGTTCCCTTGACTTCAGCCTGCGAGGCTGTAGAAGAAGGCGTATATGTCGTTATGTAGGTTGTCGTATCAGGATTGGGTGTGCTATATACTTCCACTCCGCCACTTCCCGCGACATAGAGTGCGCTGCCTGTAGCGTTTAAATTATTTATGGATCCCGCGATTCCCACGGTGCCGGCTGAAGTGAGAGTCGGCCAGCTGTCCAATTTAAAAGTCTCCACTATAGAATTTGGATAACCAACATAGAGATTCGTGTCTGTCATTGCCATTGCGATCGGTATCTGTCCAACATTAATGGAGTTCTTCAGTTCCAGATAGTACGATACTGTCCCGTCTATTGTGATGACGTTCTGATCGTAAGTGCCCGCAGCGATCCTGCCGTTTTTCGCCTCAATCACGGAGCACTCCTTATCGATCATCAACCGGTCCTCGATGTATGGCGAACCTGGATCCGCCAGATTAATAGAAAAAACATCTCCCTTAAATAATCCGTATGCCTGAACACCAAACAAGCTGTCACCGTCGAGCGCAGCGTCCTGCAGGAAGTCTATCCCGTACTGAAACCCACCAAAAAATATCTCTCCCAGGTCATTATGTGGAGTTAAATTTATTCCCCTTGTTCCGGACATAAAAAGCAGAAGCTCATCATTGAACTCAAAAACATCATTTGCAGGATTGGACAGGAAATATGACCCTTTAACTGACGGGGAATAAAGGTTGCTGACATCAACAATTGATTGTGTATTATCATTCCCGCCCGTATAAGCGAAATTTCCGCTAACTGCTACGCAATTGTCATCATTGGGTAAGGTCACGGATCCGAGTATTCCAAATGTATTGATATGTGGTCCGGTCAGGTCATAGATATTCAGAGCTTCTAAATTTGATGTGTTGGAATAAATAGCGAAAATATTATTGCCCTGAATTGTAAAATCCCGAAGGCTGGCTCCTACAGGCGTGTAGGCATGCGGAGGAGCAATGTTATTTACATCGTCCAGGGAGTACCACACGATGGTGTCTGGTCCTTGTTTCCCTACAATTCCCTTCTGTACACCGTTGTCCATGATCTGCAGACCAAATACTCCAGCGGAAGTGGCAAAATCAGAAACGAATACGGGAGATTCCGGATTAGTTCCAATATCGTAAACTCTCAACGTCGGCGTTACTCCATCTGCGAAACTCACGATCAGATAATCCGTCCAGACTGCGATTGAGTAAATACTGGTCGTGAATGTGAGTACGGATTTCGTTAAGGTCGGATTAGCGGGATCGGACAAATCGACCAGATCGATATAACTATCTCCATTCTTCTGGTAATCACATACGTACAGGTAAGGCCATTCCAGTGCAGGCTGATTTATTATTGACTCGAAGTCTACATATGACGTGAAATCAGGAACTCCCGGTATTGACATATCATATACCCAGGTCCGGTAGTTGCCTGAGTAGATAACATAATCCCCATAAGAGTTTTCATAAACGGGAGAAAAGTAAAGATTTCCCGGCGTGACGTCCACCGGATTCGAGGGTGTTATATCCTGGAGAACAACATCAGGCTCTATCACATATTTAAAAGCCTGTCCCGAAGTCTGAGTATAGACCCTGAAATAATATGTTCCCGGCAATGAGGCTACGACATTCATATCGAATGAAGCTTTTCCACCGGAAACATTGACTTCCTGAATCAGTGTTTGTTTAGAATTATA
>DASWIV010000105.1:0-20744 GCA_036397475.1 bacterium | reverse complement strand
GTTCAAGGGCGCTGCAAAGAATGACCTCCAGGGCTGGATACTGAAACCTCCGGGATTTTCGGAGAAGAGAAGGTATCCCGCGATTCTCGAAATCCACGGTGGTCCACTGGTGCAGTACGGCAATTTATTCATGCACGAGTTTTATTATCTTGCCGCACAGGGATATGTGGTGTATTTCTCCAATCCACGCGGCGGACAGGGCTACGGTGAAAAGCACTCGAAGGCGATTGATAACGACTGGGGCGGCGCGGATTATGACGACATAATGAAATGGACTGATTATGTAGCGAGGAAACCGTATATTGATCCATCCAGACTGGGAGTCACCGGCGGAAGTTATGGAGGTTATATGACGAACTGGATTATCGGGCACACCAACCGGTTCAAGGTCGCCGTGACGCAGAGGTCAGTCAGTAATCTGATCAGCATGTGGGGATCGAGTGATTTCAACTGGATTTTCCAGGATGCATTCGGCAAAAAGCCGCCGTGGGAGGATTTCAGCAATCTGTGGCGGCAGTCGCCCATGAAATATCTCGGCAACGCTAAAACTCCGACACTGGTTATTCATAATGAAATGGACCAGCGGTGCGAGATCGAGCAGGGTGAGCAGGTATTTGTCGCGCTGAAAAAACTTGGTGTCGATACCGAGTTCGTACGTTTTCCGGATGAACCCCATGGATTGTCTCGCGGCGGACGCACTGATAGAAGGATTGTCAGGCTTAATCACATTCTCCGGTGGATGGATAAATATTTAAAGGGCTCTAAAAAGAAATAAGCCCGCAGACCAAACCTCTTTCGGGTATAATTCATCGCAATCTATACATGATCAGATATTTCGTGTGCATAACGTCGCTCGCGCTGATAATTTCTTGCTCTTCGAAGTTGGATGTCCGGCAGGTCGACGATACCGGCGATTCGGTCGAGATAATCGAAACCGACTGGTCGAATGTCACCTCTGAAGATGTCTGGATAGAAACTTCCTCACGCTATGAAGTTATCGGTCCCGGATTCGCCTTGTGGTACCTCGACCAGGCAATAGAACAGGGAATTGTCACCGATACAGAGGCAAACCAGATCCGCGCCGGATTTTTATATGAGCTCGGACGGTATAACGATGCCTTCATGGCACTGGTGAATTATTCGATCGATGAATCCCGCCCGGATCTCCTGAGGCTGCGCGCAGACCTGCTTACCGGCATGAACAGGTACGAGGACGCTGCCCGCGATTATGAACGGCTGGTAGCGATCAAGGATTTTGACGATAAAGGGAATGTGCAGTCGATTCTTTACCAGCTCTACGACTCGCTTGGCGAATGGGATAAACGGGATGAGGTTTACACTGCAATGGGCGATCCTTCGGAGATCATGATGGAGAACCTGCCCCTGTTTCAGGTCGATTATTACCATGCCATTATCGCCGGCGATCCTGATGAAATGAAGTCCATGGCTGAGTTGATCGCTGCCGCGACCGGTACCCAGGCTGAGCAAAGCCCGATTGTCGCGACCGCTTACGCAAAAGCTTCAATGTGGGCTGGAAATTACGAGGGTGCTGTCACGCTCGCCCGTGGCTTCATGAGAGATATCGGCTTCGATATAAATCTCGCGACCATCCTCCTCTCCTGCCAAATCGAGTTAAATGACCGGGAGAACTTTGCAACCGACCTGAATTACTCGCTCGAACAGGTAAAGGGGGTTGAATGGTACACCACACCGGAGACAGGCAGTCCGCCATTGAGCGAGGATCCGATAAATCTGTCGAAAATTTTAACCCTGGCAGGGGTATATCATCTTGGCTATGGCGAGATCGGACAGGCCGGCTTATGCCTCAGCCGCGCGGCGCTCCTTGATCCTTACAGCTCCAGCGCCATGATCGGAGTTTCGGGTGTTCAATTGTGCAACGGTGAATTACAGGATGCGATCTGGTCACTCGAAGACGCCTACGAAAGTTCATCCCTGACAGGAATTCGTCCACGACTCAGGATGCTGCAGTTTTCCGCCTATGCTGACCAGGACACCGATATCGGATGGGACAATGATACCGTCCTCTCCGAACTGCAAACTGTCCTTGACAGGCGCCTGGCGGAATTTCCCGATGAAATTTTTTACCGCGCAGCGATGGCTGAAATATACGCGTATAAAGGCGATTACAATTCCGCCCTGAATATCGCCAATGAGATATCTGGTGAGCCGGGAGCCGGTCGCGACATTATATTGAGAAAAGGATTCTACCAGGCCATGCTTGGAATGAAATCCGATGCGGTTGCAACATTCAAATCTGCCCTCGACAACGGCGCTCCCTATATCCCATGGTTCGTGATGATGGAAACCGAAGCGTCAGCAAAAAATAATCCTGAATTGAATGAGATCGCTGAAAATATTAGGCAGACTGTGGATCCGGGCTGGAATCAGAATCCATTTTTCAGCCACCAGGAATAAAACTCTGTAATAATGAAGCCCGTCCGCAAAAAATTCCTGCTGCTATTTTTCACAGCATTTTTTTTATTCAAACTGTCCGCATGCGATTCCCCCAGCCAAAAATCCACCTCAGCGGACGATGTTGAAAAAACTTCCGACGAGATAATAACCGAAATTATCGACCACGTGGATAACCGCGAGTACGATCTGGCCATGGATGCCATTGAAGAACTCGACCGGATGGAAGAGTCGTATACCCCTTATAAGGTCAACTATTACAAGGCGTATGTAGAGTTCTCGACCGGAAATCTCGACTCGGCTCTCGCGCTGCTTAACTCTCTCAACCCGGGAAGATTCGATTCCGAGGTTCTGATCCTGAGAGGCAATGTGTATGACGCCATGAACATGCCTTACAGGGCGAAGGCCGACTATGAAGACAGTCTTCTCGCGAACAGGGAGTTCGCGGACATGATCAGGTTATCGCTATGGGACACGGGGCTGATCCTGGGTGATGCCGATATGCTCAGGCAGGTCGAGGGCTCATTATTCGAATCCGAGACTCCAACGGATTTTTATTCAACCCTCGCGCTTGTAAAACGGCACCGACTGAATGGAGAAAATCACGAAGCGGAAAGCCTTGTCGATACAATCCAGGCGCTTCCGGATTTCCAGGGAAGGAATGAAGGTTATTTTCTCCGGCATATGTGGAGGGAGAAAGCTGAGATCGTGTTCAATGAAGGGGATTATGACAGGGCGATATCTCTTCTTGACAGCGCCGCGGATTATTTTCCCAACGACCCGTCCGTCTGGCCGCTGATGGGTTCATTCGCAAATCAGACCGGGCACCGCGACGATGCCTGGCAATTTTCGCTAATGGGACTCGCGCGATCTCACGGGAAGGAAGTAATGCAGGAACTCGGACTGCCGTTCGAGAATTACGAGGATGTCCTGACGCCGGGACTTCTCATGCGATCGGAAGCGGCTGTCAATCTGGTTAACATGTCCGAGATTCACCTGGAAAATGGCGATCCTGACAAGTGCATTCATCTGGCTGAAAAAGCCCTGGAAATTTATCCATATGGTGAAACCGCGCTCATGATGATCGGGCTGGCTGATGAATTGAAGGGAAACTATGACGATGCACTGGAAACGTACCATCGCGGAATGATCCTGGCTCCTTACGACACTTCGTTTCAGTTACGGTACAACTGGGTATCGGGAAACACCACTCACCTTTTATCGCCATCGTATCCCGATGCCGATGAATTATATAATGACGTTATTAAAGTCTACCGTGGACATAACGAGCATTATCCGGACTGCCCTCAATTCCAGTTTGACCTTGGATTCGCGCTGTTGCTCGGCGAAGATCCGTCGTCTATTGAATTTCTGGAGCAGGCGTATAATGGAATGCCGCATATAACAGATTATTACTATTACTTTCTGCTCGCCGAATGGCTCTACAATCCCGATCAAATCGCAGGAACAGGTAATCCGGAATCACTTCCGTCGATCAGATGGCTGCATGACGTATATATCCTGGCGGAAAAAAGGAAGTCCGTGGCACTTTTTAATCTGGCAGAAACCTATTATGATCTTGCGACCACCACGTACTCAAAGGACTGGTCGGTACTCGACAAAATACGGGAAGATACATCTGAACTTTTTTAACGGATGAAAAAAATCGATATTGGAAAGTATAAAGGTCCCAACGCGAACACACGTCGCATCCGCACGATATCCAGACGCCTTGAAAAATTGCACGGGCCGTTTGTCCCGAAGGAAAAACTCGACCCGGTAGAAGAACTGGTGCTGACGTTATTGTCGCAGGCGACGAGCGATCTGAACCGTGACAGGGCTTATAAAAATCTGATGGAAACATTCCATGGCTGGGATGACATACTCAATGCCAATGTAAAAACAATCGAAGCAACGATCAGGGAAGGCGGACTCGCCCGTAATAAATCAAGGGCATTAAAAAAGATCCTGAAAGAAGTTAAGGACAGGTACGGCGGATGGAATCTCGGTGACATTGGAACTATGCCGATCGATGAAGCTGTTGAGGAGTTATCATCGCTTCCGGGAGTCGGCGTAAAAACCGCCGCCTGTGTTCTGGTTTTCGCGTATCATCGTCCCGTAATCCCGGTGGACACGCATGTTCACAGGTTATCGGCAAGGCTGGGATTGACTACGGAGAAAGCATCGGCAGTGCATGCGTATCACGTATTGATGTCGATCGTGCCTGAGAAATTAAGGTATCCATTCCACCTGCAGATAATCACGCATGGAAGAAGGGTGTGCAAGGCGCAGAGGCCGAAGTGCGGGGAATGTCCGCTGGTTGATATCTGTCCGGCGGCAGAGATTTTTGAATAAGAGTTCAGGATTGACGTCTTTTGTCGCGAATTTGTCTGGCAAGTAATCGGAGCATTATTGTGTAACCGATAAAGTAGATAAAAATTGCAATGCAGATAATCAGGACAAACAGGATCACTTGTACCGTTGGGGATAAAGAGCTAAAGGTCAGGAAGCGGAATAATTGCATAAATCTGCCAAGCAGAAAAAGCAGGAGGAGGACTCTGGAAGAAAAGCCCGATGAAGCGCTCGTCGAATGACACACTCATCCACCATTTCAGGAGGAGATTTGTCTTAAGATCTCGCTACGCCATCTTATGATCATGGAAGTATTGTCGTGTTCTGGCCATTTCCCTGAGGAGGTTCATCTGCGTTAATTTTCCGCAGAATGGGATAGAAAAAAACCCGGTCTGGAAACCGGGTCTGTTGCAACTTTCCTCACTACAACAATCTTCTAGTCGGTAATTTCAACTTAAACCATGATTGCCGCTTCGTCAAGGGGCATTTGCGATTAAATCCGTCCTGAGATTGTGTCCCAGTCGACATTCGCGAAGAAATCCTCGAGATATTTTCCGCGCTGTGTCGGGGTGAGGTATACGGAGAACGCATGCTCGAACAGGTCGAGAACCAGGATAGGCTTGCAGCCTGCCGGATGGCCCTGTTCGTGCTCGGTTACCCACTGGTTGAATAGCTGTCCGTTATCGGGGTCCTGGTACGTGATCGCCCAGCCGATTCCGGGTGCTTTCGCTACTCCCATCAGGTCTTCCTTCCATTTTTCGACAGATCCGAACTGCTTCGCGATCGCGTCGCCAAATTTCGTGCTGTCGGTTAAATCTCCTGTACCACCGGGCTTGAGATTGTCGAAATAGTACTCGTGAAGCCTCATGCCGTTAAATTCCCATCCGGTACGCCTCTTGAGTTCCTGGTAAGCAGCATCGGCCGACTGTCCTTCGTTTACCATCCCGGCGAGCCTTTCGAACAGTGAGTTTGTCCTGTTCACATAACCGTTGTAAAGCTTAAGATGCTCTTCAACCTGCGCGTCGGTTATAGCATGAAGACCCCTCAGGGCTGAATAATCCTTAGCCGTGTACTTCGTTGTTGTGTACGTCATCATCTTCCTCCAATCAAATTAATGGAATATTTATTTTAAGAGTTGCTTACATTATCAGGTCATCAATTTCCTGGATCACCGGCGCATAGTCCGGTTCGTTCGAGACTTCCGGCACCAGTTGTACATAGCGGACCACGAAATCCTGGTCGATTACAAATACGCATCTTGCAAGAAGCCTGGTTTCCTTACCGAGGACTCCATAGTTCAATCCGCATTCCGTGTCCTTGTGGTCCGATGCAGTGATTACATTTTCAACACCAGCTGCTGCACACCAGCGTCTCTGCGCAAATGGCAGGTCGCAGCTTACGACCAGACAGACAAGCCCGTCGCCATAATCCGCGAGTTTCTCATTGAATGTTTTTGTTTCGACATCGCAGGTACCGGTGTCCAGTGAGCCAACTGTCGCGAGCACGATCAGTTTGCCGCGAAAATCGCTCAGCGAAATCGGCTTCATATCGTTACCTGTTACGGTAAAGTCAGGAGCTGGGTCGCCCTGCTTTACTTCATTACCCAGAAGAGTAATGGGATTCCCACCGACAGTTACCAATCCGGTTCTCTCCTGTGTTGCAAGAGTAGCTAAGTCAGTCATTTCTTCTCCTCTCGTAGCATCCACTACGGTCATACAAGTTAAGATAGTTAGCGTATATAAAAATACTCTTTTAATCAAATTTTTACTCAAATACATAATGTCATCTCCATCACTAAGCAGCGCTCGCGGTTTCACGCAGGCATTGATCGATAAACTCCTTCGGATCAAGCTCGTTTCTGATACCCAGTCTCGTAAGCGCGAAATCGTACCGTGCGGGATCGTCGGGGTTTATTTTCCTGAATTCACGCGTAATTTCAAGTGCCGTGAGCAGATTCGCCGATTTTCGTTCAGTGAATTCAAGCCCCCTGCAGATCCTGTACATATGGGTATCAACCGGGATTATTAATTTTTCCTTCGGAACATTATCCCATCCGCCCGGATCCACATCGTCGTGGCGAACCATCCATTTCAAAAAAAGATGCAGTCTTTTACAGGCAGATCCCCTTGACGGCTCACTCAACAGCGATGAATATCCCGCTCCTGACTGGGCAACAATCTCGCCGACATAACCGTTCAACGCATCCTGTACCGTCTCATCGTCCGGGCCAAGATGGCTCATGAGGCAATTTTCAAGCGAACCGTACTTCCGAATTACTTTTTTCAGCCCTGTAAGCATCGCAGCCATATCATTGCCGGTAGCCCACCGGTGTTTGAATCCATCCATCGATCGCTTAATTTTTGCCGGTCCCGACCGTTCGAGAAATCCCGAAGGTGATCCGGTCCTTGCAAGTATATTACTGACGCTTGCAAGAATATGGGACACCTTACCGAACGCGAGTGATGACGCGATCATCCCGACAATTTCCCTGTCGACAGGATCATCATAATGATACAGGAACTCAACCGGATCCGGATGGACAAATTCCCGCCTGTTCAAAGCGTTATAAATTTCCTCCAGTGCTTCACGCGTAACTCGTACCATAACCCCGATACTTCTTCCCTTGAAATACTTAATGATATATCATCTTAGCAATATAATTAATTCTGGCACTCCGGACAAATTCCTGTGAATTCCAGCGTATGTCCCGTGATTTTATACTTCGAGATTTTTTTGATCATCGAATCGATTTGTTGTCCCGGCTGTTTTGGGACATCTTCAATTTTATGGCAGATGCTGCACCGGATATGATAATGATCATCAATGAGCGGATCGAACCGTTTTTGTGAAGAGCCAAGCTCCAGCTTGTTGATCAGACCTTCCCTGGAGAGAGCTTCCAGATTCCTGTAAACCGTCGCAAGGCTGATTTTAGGAAGCTTCCGGCGCACTCTCTCGTAAACCTCATCAGCGGTGGGATGAGTTCTGGATGCCCGCACGATATCCAGAATAACGCGTCGCTGGCTGGTCATTCTTATGCTGGTCCCGGATTTCATATGCATTCGCTAATGAGAATTATTCTCAATTATTTATAAAATCATTGTGAATGTCAAATCCGCGCCGAAAACAGGAAAAAGCGAATATCTTAATTTTTCGATATTTTTAAAAAATTATTATAAGTTATTTTTTTTATTTACATTTATAAGATAATTTAATATAATTATGGCGCTAGAAGATTAATCCCAAAATATTCGACGATGAAGGCGGACCTGATATGGATTTTCATGTCAGGGAATCCTGGTAAGTATAAAAATTTCTAACAAAAGGAGATAGGTATGTATAGATGGACAGTGGCACTGTTAGCTATTCTTCTTACTCTGATTTTCACCATTAGTTGTTCCGGTGGCGGAACCGGCACCCCGGTGATTCCAGGTACGGATACCAGCATAACAGCGTCTACAGTAGACGATACGTCTGCTACAAACACCCTTTGGGGCTATTACGACATCTACTTCAACTTTGAGACAGGCGAAGTAGAAGCGGTTGCCAACAGAAGCGTTGCTTTCAACGCCAATGTTGTCGATTTCGTGAATTCGAATCCCGCTAACCTTGCATTCAACATTCTCGAAACTCCGGTTGGTCCGGACTACGTGGATGTCGACATCGATGTAACCATTACTCATCCGCTTGCCGGACTTCCCCAGTACGATGGTTACGATGTAAGAGGCGTTTTCATCGCCAACGGTTCGAGTTCATTCAGCCACGACGCTTCCCAGAAGTATGGTGCGCACGGTACTGACGCCACCATGCTCAACGATCCTGATGACGAACAGGGCGGCGGTCCGGACGGTTACACCAGATGGTATAACCCGAAGGAATTCACAATCCCCGGACTCTTTGGATACACCCCGGGCGCATTCGCTACCGCTGGCTTCTCCGGAACCGCAACAGTTAATCCTTACAGACTGTTTGGCGACGGACTTGGCGCCCAGGACGATGCATGGGACTGGAATATGACCGGTGGAGACAATATGGTCTTCTCGAGCGGTTCCAGCAACACCAGGAATTATTATCTTCGTTTCCCGCTTGCCGGTGGCGTAGAATATAACTACGCTATCGTAGCATCCTGGGAAGGCGAAGATCCTGGAGATCATCCCGCGAACACAGTTGAAGCAATGGTGATCAGCACCACTATCACCGATAACATTTACTATGTTGATCCCGGTGACAATGGCGGCGACCTGATCCTCGACATTTCAGTCGGTGGATATTACGGGCAGCCTTCAACAATCATTATCGAAAGTAATGTGCTGGCCACGCACCATACATTCGATCCCGGCGTAATTGTATCTGGTGGAGATCCGACCTATTCAACTTATTCTCTCGAGATTCCGTCAGATGCCGTTCTCACCACAACAGGCAATGAATACTGGGTAGTTCTTCAGTACCCGGATTACAGCTACGGCAACGATTTCGGAGTACCGAACACCGCTGACGGCGATCCTCTTTCAGCTTACTTCCGATATCCTCTGTACACCGCGACTGAACCTTACAACCAGGATCCGATCTGCGACGTACAGGCTGTTACGGTCTTCCCGATCGAAGGTTGGGAAGGCATAATGACGGCGGAATTCGATGCGTCAGCCACAACAGACCCGGATGGAGATCCGCTCACATTTGAGTGGGACTTCAATGACGACGGCGTATTTGGCGATCCTTATGTTGGAGGAACCGAAACCAATCCGATCGCCACATTCCCAGCCGGCGTTTACAGCCAGGTTTGTGTCAAAGTGCTTGACGGGGTCGGCGGAGAATCAATCTGCTGCGTCGATGTCGATGTTACATCGCATCAGATGAAAGATCTTGAATTGAGATCCGGTGTTGACGCTTACGACCTTGCTCTGGATGAAAGCGATGGAGATTTGTACGTCCTTTACAGTGATGGTGAGGTACACAAGTACACTGAGGCCGACTATTACGATACCGGCGCACTACTGGCAACTACCAGTGCAAATGGCAGATATCTGGACGCAAGCCCGAATGGAGACTTCATTGTACAGAACGACATTGTCGCTCCATTCTACAGCCGGTCATTCAGTGCTGCAGGCGCTCCATTATCCAACCATACATCGTTTTCAAACTTCACTTGGTCACTGGATCCTACCTGTTCAACTGCTGGAGGCCCCCCCAATAATTATCATGGTGGGCCATACGGCACATCTTTTGGACCCAACTACATTATATGGTGGTTCTGGCAGCCCCCAACCTATGGTGGCGCCAGCGGTTACATCATTACCATGGGTACCGGAACCTCCTTTATCCATAAGGATTATCTGATAGGTACCGAAACCGATAATATCAATGGATATATCTGGTGCCTTGAGAAGGCTCCTGAGAACAGAGTTGAAAAACGCTACTCTTATGCATACTTCCAGACAGGCCCGACATATGGTGGCTTCACACTCCCACAGGATATTGGCCAGGATGCGGTAGGTAATATCTTTGTTCTCGATGACGATTCAGGAACTCCGACATTAAGGAAGTATACTAATGCCGGCTCATCCGCTGGGGATTTCGATGTTTCCGACGATTTGTCAACTGTCAATCCACTGAGGGTTGAAGGAAACGTTCGTAACTTTGGAGGATCAGAAGATCTTATCATTGTCCTTCATGGAAATGGAACCGACGGATATTTCCTGAGTATTTTCGATGTCGCAATAGAGCTGACCTAGTTCTAAAGCTCGTATTTCAACTAAACTACACTCCCCCCTGTTGATCAGGGGGGATTTTTTTTGCGATTGACCTGAAGCCTTAATTGTTTCCGGGTGATTTACAGATTATAAGTCCGCCAGCTCTGTGTAAAGTTACTCGCCTGATTGACCTGGTATATCATCACCGTAGCCGCCATAATATTCCAGGTAATTCTGGATGCCCAGCTCAGCACTCCATTTATCCATCATTTCCGCTGCCCTTGTGCTCATCCATTCCATTGCGATCTCATCCACAATCAGGTCCCTCACATCGTCAATTGTCAGTGATTGTGGATCAACGCCAAGTTGATGTCCCATCAGATCCCTGTATCGGGCATTCTTGGCGTACCGTTCCTGGATTTCCTCTTCAGAAGGCTCCCCGAACTCATCAACATATTTCAGGTGCACTAACTTGATATAAATTTTTTGTTCATATATACGATTTCGCAGATGCGCTTCCCTCACTTCCATTGGAAGATATTCGGGATAACTCAACTCATAGTATTGATCGATACTTTCGAATCCAGCAGTATAATCCTTTATTCCCGCCTCTAGTTCCTCATCTGAGACCGACAATCCGGCTTTTTCAGCGGCATAGACAATAACCTTAGGCGGAATGATACTGGTATTTAGCAACTGGTAAATTTCCGGCATTTTTAAAAGATCAGCGATCGTTAGATTGGAATCCCCTATTTTCGCCAGTACCATCTTGTCGAGAAGCTCCCGCGGATCCGAGCTCTGATCACCCGTATCATTCTCCTGATTAACTGTGGATCCTTCCGGGACTTCGTCCCCAGATTTGCCTGTTGAGTCTGCTGAGACTGAATCGGCTTCTTCATTACCACTGGTTGTCGTGCACTGGATCAATGTTGTAAGTAAAATCGTTGTAAGAATCACCGTGAGAAACTTTACTGGTTCTGATTTGAGTATCGATTTCATATTTTCCTCTGTCGCATGTGTTTAGAATATCGGCGCATATTATACATGGAATTATAAGAGTGATTCAGGTCACCCCGGTATATTCATTTGTGTTACAATCTGCCCCTGAAGTCACGGGGGCACATCATGTCAGACAATCCCGGCAAACTTGGGGTACTCATAAGCGGAAGCGGCACCAATCTCCAGGCAATCCTCGATAACTGCGCGTCGGGAAAACTCAACGCCGAAGTTTCGGTCGTAATTTCCGATAAGGAAAATGCATATGGCCTGGAAAGAGCCAGGAATTCCGGCGTCGAGACAAGGCATATTCCATGGAGAAAAAAAGATAAGGAAGGATGGGAATCGGATGCGGTCAGGGAACTGAAGAAATATAATGTAGATCTGGTTTGCCTTGCAGGATTCATGCGGATCGTCGGAACCACCCTGCTGGAGGCGTTTCCCGGGAGGATCCTGAACATCCATCCTGCGCTGCTTCCAAGCTTCCCCGGACTTCACGGACAGAAACAGGCATTCGACTGGGGAGTTAAAATTACCGGCTGCACGGTACATTTTGTTACGCCGGACCTAGATATGGGTCCTGTAATAGTTCAGAAAGCTGTAAGGGTTCTAGAAGACGACACGGAAGATACCCTCGCGGCAAGAATTCTCGAACAGGAACACATCGCATATAGTGAGGCAATCAACCTTGTTCTGTCCAACAGGGTGCAAATAGCAGGCAGAAGGGTAAAAATTCTATCCGCTGGAGACTTATCGGATCATGACCCAACTGAATGACTATGAATACATTTCCGGGATACACGTTTTCAGGCTTAGAGGCGATTTTACACCGCAAAGCCTCGATCAGCTGAAAACCACGGTGACCGCGGAGGTAGCCTCCCGTGGCACCTGCAAGGTCTTATTCAATCTGGAGTTTGTGGATTACATAACTTCGAAAGACCTCGGAGTGTTTGTCCAGATTTTCAGATACCTGGCCGCTGAAAGTAAAAATAATTCGACTGACGCATTTCTAGCGCTGTGCCATGTCGGTACGTTTGCAATGGATGTAATAGAGATGACCAAGCTTGAAAATATTTTCAGGATTTTTGAGACGGAAGAACACGCCATAAGAGAACTGGCGGGAGATTCTTCCGGCTCCTGATATCCACTTCTTCTATTCATCAAAACTGATATAATCCAGGGTCAATGAGCCCACAGGCTAAGTCGCAGCTTGGTGTATTGTTTTCATTCGCCATTATTTCGCTGGTGGTAACATTCCCGCTGGTCCTGCGGATGAACGACGGTATCCCCTTTGGAGGAGACGGTTTCCAGTTTATCTGGAATGGCTGGTGGTTTGCGAAAGCCGTGTCAACTCCCGGCTTGTCGGGATGGTGGACGCCGTACCAGTACGCCCCAAACGGCGCATCCCTCCTTACCCACGATTTCGGACCGCTGAACGCCTTTTTCCAGGCGGCACTGAGTTTATTCATGTCGCAATTCGCGGCTTACAATGTGATCCTGCTGGGGCATTACGTGCTCGGGGCGTGGGGAGCGTATATCCTCGCGTTTTATTTTACGGGAAATCGACCTGCCAGCGTGATAGCCGGCGTCATCTATGGGTTCAGTATCCATCACGCAATGCACCTGTCCCAGCTTGGGACAGTTTCATCAGGATTTCTGCCGATAGGGGTTTATTACCTGGTTAAATACACCCGGGATGGGGGCTGGCGGGACGGCCTGTTCGCCGTCATGACAATTATCGGGGCAGCCCTGGTTCACTGGTATAACGTGGCTTTCATCGGAATTGTATTCTCCGGATTTTTCCTGATCGGCCAGATTAAATTGAGTAGTGATCTTTCAGGTAAGACAAAATGGATCCGCGCTCTGGCTCCATGGATTCTTTCGGTCGCGATACTTACCCCGTACCTGGTTGAACTGGTGAGGGAATTTTCAGACTCAAATACGGGTTCGACGATCGGAATCGGGGGGGCATATTTTCTGAATCCGATATGGCTTCTGATTCCGAGCCCGACTCATCCGGTACTTGGAGCGATCGGATCGAAATTCCAGTCTCTCATTCCCGGGAATATGACGGAAGGAGTCGCATCGCTGGGAATCATCTCAGCCTTGCTCGGACTGCTGTCATGGAGAGACAGAACCCCGACGACACGTACCTGGTGCCTGCTTGGACTGGTGATGTTTTTACTTGCCCTTGGTCCTGTGATCTGGCCGACATCGATTCCCGGTCCGTTCAGGCTATGGTCAATGATACCGGGGTTGAACCTGATACGTATCCCTGCCCGATTTGTCGGTCCGCTGACCTTGTGTATCGCGATGAGTGTCGCGGGATGGCTGGCGGGTTCAATCCTGGTGAACAAACCTCAGGTCTGGAGAAAAATATTTCTCTGGATAGTGCCGGCACTGATAATTTTCGAGACGCTTACAATTCCGCTCACAATTTCAGGCAAGGAATACCAGCATCCCGAATTACAAAATTTGAAGTCGCTTTACATGGATGCCACAGGCAGCGATGAGCCGCCCGACTTGATCGTGATGTTTCCCCTGCACCTCGATCGGCGTGAATTTCTTCTGCAGCAGACCCTTCATGAAATTCCGACGGTGAACGGCGCGTTATCGTATCCTCCGAATGGCGCACGCGAATTTTTCATGTCATTCAACTGGGCGCCTGAAATGTCAGCGGATCTCGGAGTTGATATGATCGTTTACCAGCCGTTCGCCGCAAAAACAAGGCTGGACGAAAAATTCTCCATCCCCGCGAATGCCACCGGACGCGCCGCCCCATGGGCGGGACAGGATGTTGAGCCGCTTGTATTTCTCAGGGATGTAATGCAGTACGAAATTATTTACCAGGATGACAGCCTGATAGTATTCCTGGTGCTGGAATCTGATTAGGAATTGCTCCGAACCTGTTCTGTCCACCTTTTCTTTAATTCTTTCAATTGAGACAGCATATCCCTGAACGGAACCTGCACGACCGGTTTCGCCACCAGTGCCCCGATCAATTCATCGCCCCAGTCCTGGTAAGTCGGACGCGGATCGAGAATTATCACAGCGCCATATGGATACTTCCTGTCTGGAGAATAATTCGACGCGCCGGGAATCAGGCAATCGATCCACCTGTTTGTCATTTCGACAGCCATCGGGACCAGGTGTGTCCTGATGCCATCCAGCCCATCGCGTTCCGCCGCCTGCATTACCATCCTGTTTACAGGAGCGTCGGGGGAAGAAAATGGAAGTTTCACCACAACCAGCACGGTGAATCCCGCAGGTGACAAATCTATTCCGTCAAGAAAATGGCGCCCTCCAAGAAGCAGGGTCGCCGGATTCTCATTGTATTCCCTTACAAGAGCGCTGCGGGTGCCATCGTTATACTGCGCGAGTACGATCGACCCGTTCGGCGGATTGTGCCCAAGCGCTTCACGGACCTGTTTCATGTCGTGATGGGCGCTGAACGCGCCGACCGTGTGTCCTTCGAGGCTTTCAGCGAGTGTGCGCAGAAGGTTCGCCGTCCGCTCGATATATTTCTGCCATTGATATTTTTTATTCGTTCTTGCCGACGGCGGCGTAATGTCATCAGGAATAAACAGTGGGGGAATTATTGACTCCGGCACCTGCATTACTTTTTCCTGAATATCGGTTCCCTGCTCGATCCTTAATTGCCTCTTCAGATAATCGAAATTATCCGAGTAGCGCAGGTACCGTCCGGTAATCACAATTCCGCCAGACGCTTCCTGTCTCAATTTGTCGAAAGCATGTCCGACATCGAGAGGGATAAGCTTGAGCGACACTCGCTTCGGATTTCTGAGCGGCATTCCCTGCAGGCAGGCGTGCCAGTTCTCGGGAATGTTTCGGAAATCCCTGAAAATTCCCGCGGCGTTAAGCAGTATATTTCCAAGGGAGCGGAAGTCCGGATCGAGATCGATCGTGTCGCGGAGAGTTAAACCGGCTGAGTTCAGAACTTCAAAGCTATTATCGAGAGCTTTGCCCAGTGAAAGGAAATCGTCGTAATCCCACGAATCATTCTCCAGCATGATGGTGCCTGAATCTGAATAATTGCTTATTTCACGTTGGGAATGAAGCAGATCGCGCGCCGAAATGATCAGATCTTTGAGGCACGATTCCACGGATTTAAGAGATTCGACATATTTTTCATCGATGCCTTTATAGTTACTTAAAACCAAGGAAACACGGCGTTCCAGCGGATCAAGTTCAATGACCCTTGTACATGCGTCTCTTGCGGATTCGGATAATTTTCCTCCTCCTTCAATTACGCAGTGCCTGAATTTTCCGGCTGTCCTTTCCGCCCCGAAATCTCCATCTGTCGCGGCAAAAAGATGCCTGAGATCGACAACGATTTTGCTCGCTTTCTGAGCCCTGTTGCTGGCGATCTGTACAAAACATGTTCCGGTATGCGGCGTCGCCGGGCCTACACATTCAAGGCCGGCCGCGCTGATCGAATTGAATGTTCCTTTCAGGCCGGAAAAATTGTTCAGCAACCACCAGTTGATCCTGTCGGGACGGCCTGTTTTTGTACCAGCGAGCCACCTGACAAGTACGGTCCGTTCGAACGGGCTCAGCTCTATCCATCCACGCGGCTTGCCATCTTCATCGAACGCCCGTCGCATGCAGATGTATTCACTGCGCTTCCCGAAATAGAACGCCCCGTCTCCACCACCGTCCGTTCCACGATCATTCTTAATGATTTTTTTCTGGATGTCTTCGTCACCCGGAAATCCGATAAATAGTTTCTCAACGTCCATGTCTTCAGGCGACAGATTTCCGGTTGCCCCGATAGATCCCGGCCGTATATCTTCAATTAATGTTATTCCCCCGCGGGCGAATGCTTCAGAAACTTCGGACTGCAGGATCTCGTCGCGGACGATCTCGACATCATCGCGCTCAGACCCGGGAAACGCCTGATAGACATTTTCTCCTCCCGGTTCTTTCAAAGGAGCGAATATATTCAGATCCAGCCTGTAATCGCCGTAACTTTTTTCTTTCTCCCCGCTGATGTTTTCCAGCAGGTCGAATATCGCGTCATCGCTCTTTCCACGGTATGTTGCGAGGTGAGCAACAAATTCCTTTTTCCATTTTTTTATCTCTCCGAACAATTCCCATGCCAGCAATCCTGCGCTGCGCGCATCCTGGAGCGCACGATGGGTCTCATCCGACTTTATCCCCCACTCTTCGGTCAATACGGATAACTGGAGGGTTTCCTGTTCAGGATGAACCATGGCGGCAAGGTGCAGCGTGCACAGGTCAGGATTCATCATCGGCTCAATGCCGCATTGCTCCATGTGATATCCGAGAAATCCAAGATCGAATTTCGAGTTGTGGCAGATAATCAGGCTGTCCGAGGTAAATTCCTTTAATTCTCCAAGCGCCAGGGCGAGGTCTTTTCCGGTCTCAAGCTGTTCAGGCTGAATTCCGGTCAATCTACGGTTTCTTTCCGGAAGTATCCCATCCAGCTTTACCAGGGTGTGGTATTCGCTGACCTCTACGCCATCCACATACCTCGCAGCCCCGAGTTCTATTATCGAACTCTGGTCGGGCTCTAATCCTGTAGTCTCGATATCGATCGCGACATAGTTGCGGAAATCGGGACGGATTAATTCTGCTTTTTCTTCGCTCAAAGTATTCTTATCCCCGGTAAGTGTCATTGTAGAATATTTTCCCTTTCCACATTTTCGACTTCGGCCATGAACCTCTCATTCAACACATGATTCCTCGGCGTAGCGAATTTATCCTCAGCCCATTCATGATCTATGGTAACCATATCACATTCAGGATTGCATTCGTGTCCGGCAGCAAGTACCGACCCGTCCGGGGCAATAATTCTGCTTCCCGCCCTGAACTCGATCTCACCATCCGGGCCCGGATCAACACCCACACGTCCGGCGGTAATGATGAATATCCTGTTCTCGAGCGCCCTGGTCCGGACGGCGAGCGGACATGCGTCCGGCAGGACAAGGTTCGACGGGTGCGCGATTATATGCACCCCGTTCCTGCCATTATCGCCCCATGCGAGCCTGCCCCACATTTCCGGAAACGCCCAGTCGAAGCAGACCTGCATTCCGATCCTCGCCTTCCCGGCATTGGTGATCGGAGAAATATCATTTCCAGGCTCGAAAATATTTTTCTCCAGGTTGAACAGATGATTTTTCCTGTATACCCCGGCGACGCCATTTGAATTTATGTGCCATGCCGAGTTGTACAGAATTTTTCCGGACCGCTCCAGTATTCCAGCGACAAGTTCCATCCTGAATTTCCGGCACGCGTCCAGGCACATCGACAGGGTCTCGCTGCCCGCATCATCCGAAATCGCCAGGGATTCAGCCTCCGCTTTATCCCTGACCGCGTATCCGGAATGAAAAAGTTCCGGAAGCACGACCAGGTCAGCGTCACTCACTTTTTCTATCAGCGAGTGCGCCTCTTCGAGGTTAACACGGGTCATGCCCAGACGAGGGGAGGTCTGTACGTATGCGACACGCATTTTAGAGGTTACCGGTGGCGGTTCCTTTCTCATCAACAAATGCAGGTGTAATCTGATTCCACAACCAGTCGGCTCAACTCTATAACATTAATTGTTTTGGAGGTCATTTTCCAGTGATACACTGTTTTCCGTGGAAAAATAAAATCAGTGACGATTTAATATTCAAGAATTTTATCCATCGATAGAAAAAATCCCGGATAACTTATCTTTACCGAATCGGTGTCGTGAATTACCGATTCATTCTTTGACCTCCACGCTCCCACCGCAGCGCTCATCGCAATACGATGATCCTTCGCCGTCAGGATCTCTCCTCCCGCAAGAATCTGATTTCCCGGACCGCGTAATCCGTCATCAAGCTCTTCAACTTCGATACCCAGCGCGCGAAGCATGATTGCCGTGGTCCTTATGCGGTCTGTTTCCTTTTCACGAAGCCTTCTGGCACCGGTTATCTCCCAGTCGTTATCCGACACGCAGGCAATTATTGAAATCAGGGGAATTTCGTCGATCAGGGCAGGGATCCGCTCCGGATCGATCGGGACATTTCTCAACTTAGCGCTCTGGACGCTTATATCCCCTACAGGCTCCCCTGCAGTAGCGCTCGTCGCGGATGCATCCGGCGTAAGAACCACCACACCACCCATCGCCTGCAGGTGCCTGTAAAAAGCGATACGCCCGGGATTCAATCCAGTGAAAGGAACGGTGACCGACGATTCCGGCAGGAGCGAACCGAGAGCGATCGGGAATGCCGCCGACGATGCGTCCCCCGGTATTACGATATCAAACGGATTCAGTATCCGCCGTCCACCGTTAACCTGCACCTTTCCCGATAATTTATCGCTTGTTATAAGGTCGCTTCCATAAAGACGCGATAACATTCTTTCCGTGTGATCCCGGGTAGGAAGTGTCTCGTGGTATATCGTCGATCCGGACGCCATAAGTCCCGCGAGAATAACCGCCGATTTCATCTGGGCACTTACGACGGTTGCACTGTATGAAATACCGTGAAGCGTGCCGCCATGTACCTTTACCGGAGCGTAATTATCATTGGCAAGCGAGATTCCGGCACCCATCTGGATAAGCGGGTCAGCCACCGCCTTCATCGGCCTTCCCGATAACGACTCATCCCCGATCAATGTAGATTCGAAATCCTGCGACGCCAGAAGTCCCATCATCAGGCGCATTGTCGTTCCGGAATTTCCACAATCGATCTGGCCTTCAGGAGCCGTGAAATTTCCGCCCGTCCCATGCACCTTTACCGTGTTGTGCTTATGCTCGTGCTGAATATTTACACCTATCGACCTCAGTGCTCCAATTGTCGACTGGATATCTTCGCACGACGACAGGTTTTCAATTGTGCAGACCCCCGACGTCAGCGACGCCAGGATCAGCGCCCTGTGTGAAATGGATTTGTCACCCGGGATGACAACCAGTCCACGCGCTCTCGCGGCCGGCTTAATTTTCATGGACTCAGACATTTGCAGATTTGGGATTATAACAGATTCCTGAATTCGTGATAGGAATCCGTCGCTGTGGCATAATGTACAAGCAAGATGAAAATCCTGAACGCCGGGGCGCGGGATTTCCATACCTCATTTAATCACCAGTTTCGGGTTCCGGGTTTATTTTCTGATTACAATAGCTGCGATTCCGAATATTGCAGTAAGTAAGAATGAAAGTGTGGCAATCAAAATGCCTTCCGCGAGTCCCGGCATACGGTACTTGAATTCGACTACACCCTCTCCCTCGCCGAGTCCCACCATCATTATTCCATGTGATTCGGTTATCGGGACTTCGCCGCGTCCGACCTCAGCTGTCCAGCCGTTCGCGTAGCCTTCATTGAAAAACAGGACCTTGCCATTATTTGAATTGCTGCGGATTATCGCGTGGCCAGGATCGTCGAGAACTATTTCAGCATCGGAAATTTCCGCGAGATTGCCTGAATCGCTTGTGTTAAACGCTCGTGGGAGAGCGTCGGGGATTTCATAGACGTTGAACGCGTCGCTTTCCAGGACGAGCGGTAAATCATCGAGTGTTGTGTCTGTGAGGATATATCTCGCTCCGGGAAGGCGTGTACGCAATGATTTAAAATCGATGTTGCCGGTAAATGAGACAATACCGCGGTTTTCAATCACAGCGTCGCGCTGGATATCTCGTGGCTGATTGAATCGCAGTGCTGGTGCCAGGTTGTGGTAGCCGAAAGAGTCGGGAATTTCGAAATATGTGCCGAGATTGGGATAGAAGAGGTAGGGCTGATTTTCGACTGACATTACGTTAAAGGGTTCGGGAGTGTAGCGGATAATGCGTCCCCAGGATGGCTGGCTTGAGTCAGTTAAGTCGACTATTTGCGAAATATCATTAGTAATTAAGTATGGTTCTCGATTTGATTTAAGTATAAGATCCAACCTCACATGTTGAGCATTCCACATTATAAAAAATAAAATTATTATTAAAGGAAACCATGCAAATACTTTTGGAATCTTGGTAATTTTTTTCTTTTCGATTTGAAACCAAGCAAAGACCGAAATTATTCCAACAACACCCATGACAAAATTGAGGTACACAACAATGATTGAATAATATTTATTTAATAAGTTAGGAAGATCTTCATGGGCTATTACTGTTACAAGAGATGTTGCGATTAAAAGCAAAATAACTGGCAGCAAAATTAAAATGTTCTTCGAATCTGGCTTAACTGGAAACTCGGTCATCAGGAATTTAAAGCCATGTCCACTGAGAAATATTATCAAAAATCCGTAAACTTCGAGAGGTGGATTTGGGTCTAT
>DASWIV010000104.1:0-4358 GCA_036397475.1 bacterium | reverse complement strand
ATCAGATCGGACCAATAACGAATACAGTTCGCGACTCCGCAATTGCGCTCTCTATAATAGAAGGTCCCGACGGATTTGATTCGACCATTGTCGAGACTGAAAAAATTGACTACCTAAAAGGGATTGAAGATGGGATCTCCGATATGCGGGTTGGAGTTCTGGATGTCGGTATGGCTGACTGGGTGGATTCCAGGGTAAAGGATGTCCACCGTGTAAATATCGATTGGTTCAAAAAAAATGCAAAGTCTGTCGAAACTATCTCGCTTAAAACGTTTAATTACATTCTTGCCGCGTATTACATTATCGCCCCGTCGGAAGCGTCGAGCAACCTGGCAAGATTCGACGGGGTTCGCTATGGGCCGAGTGTAGACATTGCACCCGTCGATTCATATGGCGATGAAAATTCCGCTGCCGGTCTCCTGGATTTTTACAGGAAGAACAGGTCAAGAGGATTTGGAGACGAGGTAACTCGCAGGATCCTGATAGGGACATTCGCCCTGTCGTCCGGATATTACGACGCATATTATTTAAAAGCCCAGAAAGTGCGGACCCTGGTGCGGGCTGAACTCGATGAGATATGGAAAAAGGTCGATGTTGTAATTTCACCGACCACGCCAACTCCTCCTTTCAAGCTGGGAGAATGCACTGAAAATCCCATGGATATGTACAGGGCTGATATGTTCTCCTTGTTCCAGCCGATAGCGGGTTGCCCGGCGATATCGATCAACGGCGGATGGACAGATAAGGACGATAACGGAAGCCCATTGAAAAAAAATAAAGATAACGATTGCTTCGGAACACCAGTAACAAAACTTCCCATCGGGCTGCAGATCACATCATCGCCATTTAACGAGGCGGTACTGCTGCGGGCGGCAAGGGCTTTCGAACGCGATCACGAATAAACAATTTGTAAATAACAAACGATGTCGAGAGAATACGAACCGGTAATTGGAATGGAAGTACACGTGCAGTTAGCTACTGACACGAAAATGTTCTGCGCATGCCCGACGTCATTCGGAGATCCACCTAATACCAACACCTGCCCGGTTTGCCTTGGGCTTCCCGGAAGCCTGCCGAGGGTGAACCGCACTGCGGTCGTCCTTGGAGTAATGGCAGCGAGGGCTCTCAGTTGCATCGTCAGCCCGATAGCTCAGTTCGCAAGAAAAAATTATTACTATCCCGACCTTCCCAAAGGCTACCAGATATCGATGTATGAATTCCCGATCGGCACCAATGGAGCGCTCCAGCTATTGACCGAACAGGGAGAATTGACCAAGGGTATCGGGATCGAGCGATGCCACCTCGAGGAAGACACCGGAAAATTATTCCATGAGGAAAGTGTCGGCAGCCTGATCGATTTTAATCGGGCGGGAATTCCACTTCTCGAGATTGTCAGTAAGCCCGAGATGAGATCCGGGAGTACCGCGGTACGGTATCTCAAGGAGCTCAGGCGCGTAATAAGATTTTACGGAATTTCGAATGCCAATATGGAAGAGGGAAGTTTCCGATGCGAAGTGAATATCTCCCTTCGCCCGGTGGGAACTGAAGATTTCGGAACCAAGGTTGAAATAAAAAATTTAAACAGCTTCAGGGCAGTCGAACGATCGATCGATTATGAAATTAAGCGCCAGACCGAAATCCTGAATAAACGTGAGATAGTGAGGCATGAAACCAGGGGATGGGACGATAAAGAGGGAGTGACGGTACACCAGCGGTTCAAGGAAAGAGCGCCTGAATACCGGTATTTTCCGGAGCCCGATCTTCCGGATCTGCATTTAACAGACACGATTTCGGAGGAAGCGCTGATCGATCTCGAAGAGCTGCCCGTACGACAGGTCAGGGGGCTGATCGAAAGATTCGGAGTCCCGCCGCAGAGTGCGGAACTGCTGATGTCGGGCATTGGAGCGCCGGTGGAGGACCCGTACTATGTCGGCGAATTTTTCGAGAAATGCATCGACCGCCATGGCGGCCATGGGACACTGGCTGTTAACCTGATAACAGGAATAATTTTTGAGCATTTGAATAAGGAAAATACAACTCTCGACCAGACAGTCCTCACTCCCAAAAAACTCGCGGAAGTTACCAAGATGGTGGCGAGAGACGAGGTCAGTAGTACCAACGCGAAACTGATTGTAGCCAGGATTCTGAAGGAAGGCGGGGACGTTCGGGAAATTGTTGTGGACGAAGGGCTTGTCCAGGTATCCGATGAAGATGAACTTGTGACACTTGTCCGCGAGGTCATCGAGGAAAATGAATCGATCGTTGAAGAAATAAAACGGGGGAAAATAAATGCTATCGGATCGCTTGTGGGGACCGCAATGAAAAAGAGCGACGGGCAGGCGAATCCGAAGCGGGTGAACGAGTTATTACACGAAATCCTGCTTCCAAAAAAACATAAATAGGGGCAGGAGGGGAGCGAAAACATGGGTAGTGAAAAAAAAGTTCCGCAGGTAACTGTAAAAAGATTGTCCCGTTACCTTAGAGCACTGGAGAGATTTCAGGACAGGGGCTATGAGACCATCTCCAGCGAGGAGCTCGCGGGCGAGCTTCACCTGAAACCGTCCCAACTGAGGAAAGACCTTGCATACTTCGGCGAGTTCGGAACCCGGGGAATGGGGTACAATATCGTAAAGCTCGCTGAGCAGTTGAGACGAATCCTGGGACTTCACCGGCAGTGGTCGATCGGGATTATCGGTGTCGGAAATCTCGGCACCGCGCTACTGCGCTACCAGGGATTAAATGAAAAGGGATTCAGGGTCGCGGCGTTGTTCGACGACGATCCCGAAAAAGTCGGAAGCTCCCGGTCAGGAATCAGGATCTATCACACGGATAACCTTGCAGGTGTAGTGAAAGAAAAAAATATTCATATAGCAATACTCACAGTACCCGCCCCCGCGGTGAGATCCGCAGCGGATCTTGCCATCCGCGCAGGCATAAAAGCGCTTATGAATTTCGCCCCGGTGAGCATAAAAGCGCCACCCGACGTAATCTGCCTGCAGGTCGATATTGCCAGCGAAATTAAAATTCTGTCCCATTTCCTAGCAAAACTGGACGAGGGAGGAATTTCAGAAGTGGAGACAGAAATACTCGCACAAGGCGAATGATTGTGATATTATTAACTTGCTGTATCCTTTATGGAAGTTATATATTTAATCTGAAATAGTATGTAGCCAAATAAATTGAATCTTATTAAGGGTAATCAAGGTGTAAAATTATGGGTAGAGACTCAAGAGCATTATCCGAAGCAGCGAATCACTTCGCCCAACTTGAACTCAATCTCACCGAAATAGCCGGCCTGATTTTTTTCGCCGCTATGATCGTTAATCTCATTTTCTGGGTTGCCGGCAAGAATAAGAGGCTGGGACTGACCAGCTGGCTTCTCTCGGCAATAGGCACACTAACCATGACTTCGGTTATGGTTTTCCGATATCTGAACGTCGGACACGCACCGTGGGTATCGCTCTATGAAACTTTCCTTGTCATGACCTGGTGTTTCACGACGATTTCCATTTTCGCTGACAGGATAACAAAGAGTTTAATTCCTACGACCGCAACAAATATTTTCGCAACCATCTGTCTTTTATATATTGCAACATGGCCGGCGTCCACCAAGGAAGGATTCAACCTTGTCCCCGCGCTCCAGAGCCCATGGCTGGTTATCCATGTGTTCATGATGTTCCTCTCCTACGGCGGGATGGCTGTATCCGGAGGTGCGGCGCTTGTCCACCTGTTTACTAAAAACCCGAAGACGGATGAATTAAGTTATAAGATGGTTATGTTCGCATTCCCGATACTCAGCCTTGGCGTGACGCTTGGCGCTGTCTGGGCGTACGCGTCGTGGGGACGATACTGGGGATGGGACCCTAAAGAAACCGCCGCACTGGTCACGTGGTTTATCTACGCCGCGTATATCCATCTCAGGATGGTAATGGGCTGGTCCGGAATAAAAGCAAGCATTCTGAACCTGGTCGGATTCGGAGCGGTGATATTCACATGGCTTGGCCTGAACCTTGTCGGACAGGCTCTCGGGCTTGAATCACTGCATTTATATACTGAACGATAACCGGAGGCATAATGGATTTTGAAGGCGCCGGTATCGAACCTCCTGCTCCTATAAAGGAAGAAAAGGAGGGTATAGGAATTTTCGAGCTGTTATGGCTCGCGATTCTTGATATCCCGAATATAATGCGAACCCTCAAGTTCGCGGTTATTATAATTATCATCCTCGCTCTATTCACACTGGCAGGGACAATTCTCCCGCAGGAAAAATTCGCGAGCAGTCCTCAGGAATTCACCGCCCAGTACAAACACATATTTAGCATTAATCCGGATGATGGAATTTCCTTCAAGGAAGCATT
>DASWIV010000103.1:0-4326 GCA_036397475.1 bacterium | reverse complement strand
TAGGTGTACCTGTGTTCCGAGGTTTCCCTGATATTGCGGCAGAGCTTTAATCCATCTATGCCCGGGATTATCCAGTCACTTACGACAATCTGAATATCGGCTTCAGACTGAAACTTTTCCCAGCCCTCATCTCCATCACTGGCAGTGATGACTTCATAATCCCAGCTGGTAATCAGCTTTCTGAGAAGCTCGAGCGAGGTCTGTTCATCTTCAACTATAAGGACTTTCATCTCTGAGATTGGATCGTGACGATTTCCTGTTGCAGGCTTTATGAAAGCCCGGAAATGAAAATATCCCGCTCCCACACTAATATAATTTGATGACGCCGAAAACGGTCACAATTAAATATCGCTGAGTACAGCTTAATCTTATTTAAACTGATTTTAAATACCCTGTTTCCGGTTGAAAACATTATACCCTCTCCTGTACACTTGGTTTCAAGGTGTGCTTATGAAATCCATGACGATAGGATCACTCGCCAGGGAAGCTGGAGTGGGGATCGAGACGATCCGCTACTACGAACGCGAAGGGCTTCTTGATTCTCCCGAAAGACTGGAAAGCGGCTACAGGCAGTACAATGATGATGCCATCGCACGGCTTGAATTTATCAAGCGCGCTAAAAAACTCGGATTTTCGCTAAGGGAAATTCGCGATCTCATCTCCCTGAAACAATTTACTCAGCGCGATTGCCACGATATTCGCACTCTTGCCGAATCAAAACTCGAGCATATTGAAAGTAAGATCGCACAGCTTGAGAGGATGAAGGGTGCCCTGGATGAGTTGATCGAATCATGTTGCGGAGACGGAAAAATCGGCACCTGTCCGATCATTGAGTCACTTAACCACAGCGATTCAGAATCCCTGGTAGAAAACAGGAAACTACTTCTCTAAGAAAAATAAAATGAGTAAAGAAAAAATAAAAGCAAGTGTACGGGACCGCTATGGCAGAATCGCGGCGGAATCTTCGTCAGATTGCGGAGGCGCGCCCGGGTGCTGCGGCGATCCCGCATTATCAGTAGACTCGAATCGCCTTGGGTATTCTCTTGAAGAATTAAAATCTCTTCCCCAGGGTTCTGACCTGAACCTGGGATGCGGGAATCCGACAGCGATTGCTTCGCTTAATCCCGGCGAGGTTGTCGTTGACCTTGGTAGCGGCGGAGGTATCGATTGCTTTCTCGCCGCGAAATATGTCGGTGATAACGGAAAAGTCATAGGCGTCGACATGACCGCCGGAATGCTCTCAAAAGCGAGGGAAAATGCCGAAAAGGGCGGGTACCACAATGTAGAATTTCGCCTTGGTGAGATCGAACACCTGCCGGTAGGGGACAATCAGGCCGATGTAATTATTTCAAACTGCGTGATTAACCTGTCTCCATCCAAGCAGGAAGTGTTCAACGAAATGTATCGTGTCCTGAAGTCCGGAGGGCGTGTTGCTGTTTCCGATGTTGTTGCACTGCAGGCCCTGCCCGATGAATTGAAGGCGGATACCGATCTCTATGTTGGATGTATTGGCGGTGCGCTTACCGTCGACGAACTGATATCGATCATGTCGCAGGCTGGATTCACCGATATAAACATCGACCTGAAAAACGAGAGCCGTGAGTTTATAAAGGACTGGGCTCCAGGTGCCGGAGTGGAGAACTACGTCGCATCCGCGACAATCGAAGCCCGTAAACCGTAAGAAAATTTATTGTTAAATATTTCACAATACTGCCTTTGCCCCTTGACTTCCCCTCCCACAAGCAGATAATTGAGTTGTTATAAGCTTCCTGCCATTCCAGCGAATTCCTGAAACCGCGTGAATGGAGCTTGAGAAAATGCTTGAAAGCCTTTTAACCCCCGACTCCATAGCTGTCATCGGTGCTTCTTCCACCCCGGGAAAGGTGGGTTATGAGATACTCTTCAATCTTATCAATGGGGGATACCAGGGCGCGATTATTCCCGTCAATCCCAGGCACGCAAATCTCCTGGGGATAGATGCTTACCCGGATCTGAAAAGCCACCGTGGAAAAGTCGACCTTAGCATTATCGCGGTTCCAACCAAACATGTTTACGAGGCGATAGAGTCGTCAATCGACTCTGGCGTCAAATCGATAATTATCATTACAGCAGGATTCCTTGAAACGGGCGAGAAAGGACTGGAGGAAGAAAATCGGATCCTGAAAAAATGCCAGTCCGCGGGTGTAAATGTGATGGGGCCGAATTGCCTTGGGCTAATCAACACTCACCATAAAATGAACGCGTCGTTCGCTAAAAATATGCCCCGACCCGGGGGAATCTCAGTGATCTCCCAGTCCGGCGCTTTATGCACCGCGATTCTAGACTGGGCTGCGATGCGCCACGCAGGACTTGCAAAATTGATCAGTTTCGGAAACAAGGCTGATCTGGACGAATGCGATTTTCTCCAGGCTCTTGCGGCAGATGAAAACACCAGGGTTATCGCCGGATATCTCGAAAGTGTTTCATGCGGCGATAAATTTATCAAAACCGCCGAAGCTGTCGCCGCGATTAAACCTGTGGTTCTTTTGAAAGTTGGAATAACCGACGCGGGCATCAAGGCGGCGTCATCGCATACAGGACCGCTCGCCGGACATGACATCGCTTACCGAGCCGCATTCAAAAGGGCAGGGGTGATTCGCGCCGACACATTCGAGTCGCTGTTCGATTCAGCTACCGCTTTCGCCATGCAGCCGGTTCCAAATGGCGATCGAGTAGCGATTATCACAAATGCGGGCGGACCCGGGATTATGGCTGCCGACGCTGTCGAAATGTCGGGTATGCATGTCGCCCGCCTGGCGTCTGCAACATCAACTGCATTGCGTAAAAAACTTCCAGCGGCTGCGAGTGTGGGTAACCCGATCGACGTCCTCGGTGACGCCGATCCCGAGCGATATGCGACTGCTGTCAGATCTGCGCAGGATGACGATTCTGTAAATTCGATCATAGTACTTCTGACTCCTCAGGCGATGACTTATCCGCGTGAAACCGCTGACGCTATCTCGTCGGTAATATCAGGAGAAAAACCGGTACTCGCAGCTTTCATGGGTGGTCAGGATGTTATGCCTGGTCGGGATGAACTGACAGAATTGAATTTGCCCGATTACACCTCGCCGGAACGTGCTGTCGCTGCACTGAAAACCATGCTTGATTACGCGACGTGGAAAAAACGTCCTCCGCGGGTCGTGACAAGATTTCCTGTTAACAGGAAGCGGGTTGAGCGCGTAATCAACAGGCACCAGAAATTAATTCGTCGTGAGATCGGGGAAGTGTACGCAAAAGACATTCTGCGAGCTTACGCTTTCAATGTCCCGGAAGGACACATTGCATATTCAGGTGATGAGGCTGTCGAGATAGCGGTACGAATCGGATTTCCGGTCGCATTGAAAATTGTGTCTCCGGACATCCTCCATAAATCCGACCTTGGCGGCGTAAAACTGAATCTTGCAACATCTGAAGCCGTTCAGGACGCTTACGATTTAATGATGGTCCGTCTACATCGCGAAGCGCCCGAAGCTAAACTTGAAGGGGTCTATGTGGAGCAGATGGCATCCCCAGGAATGGAAGTGATACTCGGGATGAGCCGCGATCCGCATCTCGGGCCGATGCTCATGTTCGGCCTGGGTGGAATATTTGTTGAAGTGATGAAAGATGTCACCTTCCACCTAGCCCCGATCACTTCCGACGAAGCCATGCAGATGTTATCGTCCACCAGGTCGTATGAATTACTCAAGGGCGCACGTGGACGTAAAGGCGTCGACATTACATCCATCGGACGCGGTCTCCAGCGAATAAGCCAGCTTGTAACCGATTTCCCTGAGATCGATGAACTGGACATCAACCCGTACATGGTTTACCGGGCAGGCTCGGAGCCCGTTGTCACGGATGCGCGGATGTCTGTCTCTCTTGAGGGCAGAAAAAATGACTATGGTTACTGACAGAAAATTCGATCCCGACTGGCGGGAGAAATATTCAAGTATGATTTTAACCGCCAACCGGGCGGTTGAACAGATCCGTCCGGGTAACCGGATTTTTGTCGGGACCGGCTGTGCTCATCCCCTCGAACTTACAAGCGCTCTTGCGAAACGTTCGCACATGCTTCCCGATACCGAGATAGTCCACCTCCTTACACTCGGACCGGCTGAGTACGCGACAAAAGAATTGTCCAGGTATTTTCGTGTGAACAGTTTTTTCATCTCCGAAAATGTGCGTGGCATTATTCAGGAAGGACTTGGCGATTACACTCCGATTTTTCTCTCGGATATTCCCGACCTCTTTAATTCAGGGAAACTTCCGCTGGACGTCGCCCTCATTCATGTCACTCCACCC
>DASWIV010000102.1:0-7628 GCA_036397475.1 bacterium | reverse complement strand
AATACATCAACCTTGCGTGCTTGACAGCCACGGGAAGTAGCGGATATAATCTACCTATCATTTTCGATTATTTTTATTATCCGTTTTTCGCAGGATCAGGCACAGTGTAAAGTTCTTCGAGGTTGTACATCGGCTGGTTTTATACCTACCTCTTATCCTCATAAATTCATTCAGCCGCCCCCTCGACACCCAAAATAGTCAGCCACAGGCTGGTAGCGGTTTATTGACCGTATCTTGTACGAGCAGTGATACCTTTTTTCGGATGGCTCATGTAATCGCACTTATATCGCTTATTCAATATTGCCCGTACCAGGGCACTGGAAGTAGCGAAAAAAGGTGACAGCAAATTTCGTGCAAGAAAGGAGGTGCTTATAAGTGAAGCACACTCTAAGAAAAGAGCTCGGATTTACCCTAATCGAGCTGTTGGTTGTTATCGTCATTATCGGCATCCTCGCGGCGATTGCGCTCCCTAACTTCATTAAGGCGCGTAACAAGGCAAGGGAAGCCGAGGTGAAGAGTAACATCCACGCAATCCAGATCGCACTCGAGCGATACGCGGTGGACTCGGGTGGTGTATACCCCCCGTTCCTAGTAGGAGCAGAGCGCGAATGGAACATTATCCATGCCAGCATTAACCTGCAGGGCAACGGCGTAAGCCAGTTCCCGACGCATGGAATGACTCCGTTTGCAAAGCAGAAGACTCCGACACAGGGACTTCCTGAAAATCTCAGGATGACCATGGATCCAATGATCCAGTTTGGCTACCTTGCTGAATTCCCTGGGAACCCATTCGCACGTCGGGACAGCGGTATGTGGAACGAGAGAAACATCAACAACACCGGCATGGTGGGTGTATTCCCCTATGGTGGTGAGCATGGTGACAAGATGTTCGATCTTGGTTTCGGATATGGCGACACGCCTCAGACCGACTTCGTTCTTTATACCACTGAGGCGATCGAGGAAAACGAAGCTGACAATGTGAACATTTTCAGCGATCCTGACCTCGACTCACCTGGTAACTTCTATTACCACCCGATTTTCAATGACCTGATCCCGGTCTATTTCCATTACGCGGCCAACTATGGAGCAATCTATCTTGGTGTAGAGAACTATGCGTCGATAGGAATAGCGACCGATGAATGTGCGGGTTATTACCTGTACGGCTACGGAGCTCCGGGTGACCGTGACAGCCTGGTTGAAGGTGGACTAGACTACTTCAACAGAATGCCAGTCAGGGACAACCTTCCTTCGGAAGCCGATCCGCTTGCTGATTTCCTTGGTGGGAGCATCATTCTCGATACCACTGTAGGTATTGCCAATGGAACTCAGGACCGTGGCGAATCGACAGGATATCCCTCACAGGAGTATGACCCGTGGACAGGAGCGTTCGCCGATGGAATCGACCCGAACGATCCTGGAAACATCGACCAGTACCGCAAGTCGGGTGCCGATGGCGTACTTGACTGGGTAATCATCGAGGTTACCTCTGGTACAGACATCAAGTCTGATACTGTCAAGGACCAGCTGCAGTTCGCCACGTAAACGTGGGGATCGAGTAGTGAACGATTCTTGCAGTTTATGAAATGACGGGTAAGACATGACATAAAGACTCAGGTTGCAGATGAGAAGTTCCCCGGAAGAATGGAAGGGAAATATTATAATAAAAGAATTATCCCATAATCCATTTATGCAACCTTTCAGATCTTTTGGGGACCTGGGTCCAACGATGTTCAGGAGAAAATTAGCAGGCTAACGTATTTCGAAATTGGACGGGGAATGCAATGACAATTGACCGGTCATTAGCATAAAAATTGGTCTGAAAGGAGGTGCGTCCGAGCAAGTGAAAAGATCGCAGCACGGATTCACCCTTATAGAATTACTGGTTGTCATCGTTATCATCGGCATACTGGCCGCTATGGCGTTGCCTAACTTCATAAAGGCGCGCGAGAAGGCGAAGGAAGCCGAGGTAAAGAGCAACATTCATGCTATCCAGATCGCTCTGGAGCGCTACAGTGTTGACACCGGCGGTTATTATCCGCTCATCCTTTACGGAGGCGACATAACCGATACATTCGTGAAACTCGGTGCGCCAATCGATCCGGATACTGGTAACAGTTATTATCAGCCTCCGGACGATCCCGGGTATGTTCCATTCCCGGGCGATGTTGACGTACTGGTGCAGTTCAGTTATCTCGCGCAGTATCCCACTAACCCATTCACGAGACGGCGTGATATCGATAAATTTGGAAAACTGAAGACCAATCCCGCGACAAACGGTTTTGGCCCATTGGAATTCCATTTCGGTACATCCGGACGTAAAAGGGTTAATATCTGGGGACAGCCGTATGACCGCGCGTTGTATTATGTACAGCGACTGGTCGGTGGCGAGAAAGGTAACCTGATGTGGGAGACTTCCGAAGGTCAGAGGCATGCGCCTTGGCCAATCGTGGTAGTTCCCGAGCCTGAGGCTCACTGGACAGGTTATCAGAACCCCGAGTATTCAGCGTACGCGTTCGAGAACATCACGAACTACAGGGATGACTATCAGTTCTGGCTAACTCCAGGTAACTTCTACTACTACGCCCTTTTTGACGGTGTAGGTGGATATTCAACCTTTATAGCCGATCCGGAACCGAATGAGAATGCCCCTATCACGGGATCGATCATCGGTTTCCATCTTGCCGGCTACGGAACCATTACCAACGCTGGCAAGGACGTGTACAACCTCTGGGGAGATTTCACCGAGAGGTCACTGTTCACGTTCAACGAACAAGGACCGTACGATACTATCGAAGGCATCTACGTAGGTCCTGACGGACGTCGTGACGGTATTATCATTGTTGTTGACTCCGGAGTCGATGTACAGACTCCGATGAATATTGATCAGGCCGGTGGAGTAATGTCCAACTAGGCTTTCATGTTATCGATGGATAACACACAGCGCGGCTTAATCGCCGCGCTGTTTTATTTTTGTAAATGGAAAACCGCGTTCTAAGTTGTCTTGACTTTAAATTCTCTCTAAGGTAAATTTCTACGTTGCGACTCATGCGGGAATAGCTCAGTGGTAGAGCGCGACCTTGCCAAGGTCGATGTCGCGGGTTCAAATCCCGTTTCCCGCTTTTTTTTTATGCCTTTTTAAGGTTGAGGAAGATAAATAATCATGGCAGACAATAAATCACCAGGCGCGGAATTCAGTGAGATAAGTCCGACAGCTTACTCGGTTAAGATAGTTGTGCCTGCAGACACATATAAGCGGGTGATGGACGGTAAGTACCGGGAACTGGCTAAAGACGCGAATATCCCGGGTTTCCGTCCGGGTAAAGCTCCAAGAAACATTCTCAACCGCCATTTCGGTGTGGAAAATGTTTTGAAGGAAGTTGTCAGCGATGTCATCGAGCAGACCTTCTGGCCCCAGATTGAGAAAAAGGAATTCATGGTTGTTGGAAGTCCGCGTATCGAGACTGGCAAGTTCGAGGAAGGAAAAGATTTTGAATATGCGGCAGTTTTTGAGATCGTTCCGCCGATCCCCGTCTTGAATTATGAAGATTTAAAAGTTTACCTTCCGACCCGGGAAGTAAAAGAGGAGAGGGTTGAGGAGGAGATTCGAAATCTTTCCATCAGGATGGGAGAGTCGGAAGAGATCAAGGGCAGGGAAGCGGGCAAGGGGGATTATGCGGTAGTCGAACTCGAGGGTGAAGTTCCGGACGTGATCGTGGATACACTGACTTCAGACACGCCGTGGAAATATCACGAGCACGATATGCTGATTGAGCTGGGCGCGGGCAAGGCAATCGCGGGATTAGAGGATAAAATAATCGGCATGGAGCTCGAGGAAATCAAGGAATTTGAACTTGATCTTCCCGATGATTTCGGCGATCCAAGAGTACGCGGCAAGAAAATGAACACCAGGGTCCGGCTGAAGGCACTCAATGAAATCAAGCTGGCTGAAATCACTGATGACTTTCTCAAGGAACGGATGGGCCAGAGTATTGAGAATATTGACCAGCTCAGGGACCGGATCCGTGAAGAGATAACAAGCAATAACAGCCAGATGGACAAGCAGGCGATCACGGACCAGGTAGAGCTCCTTCTTGCCAGAATGGACACATTCCCTCTGCCCGAAGGAATAGTGCGGTCCGAATTCGCGACAGTACTGGACAAGGCATTGGAGGACCTGATAGAGAGGGGACTGGATGTCGACGGTCTGATGGACAAGGACAATGAGACCGGGCAGCGGGTTCGTAAAAAGGCCCGGTTCCAGGCGGAGAGAATAGCAAGGCTGAGCCTGATAATGGCTGAAGTTTCAAGGAAAGAGTCGATACAGGTTTCGGACGATGAGGTGCTGAATTATATCGCGCTGATCGCGTACCGGTCCGGGATAAATCAGAAAGATCTCAAGCAGTGGATCCAGGACCGCAACTTCATCGAGAGAACGAGGGAAGATCTTCTCAGGAAAAAAGTCACGCATTTTCTTAATGAAAAGGTCAAGACCGAAACGGTTGAAACTGATGAGTTCGTCAGGATGATGGAGCAGCTCAGGACAGAGAACGAGGAGCTGGAGAAGAAATTCATGAAATCCGCCAAGGATCCGCTCGAAGAAATGGATGGCGATTATCTTCCGGCTCCCGGCCTTGGCGATAGCTCAGAAAGCGCAGAGGATGAGGAAGAAGAAAAAGCTGAAGAAGTATTGCAGGAAGGGTAGCCATTCCGGTAAAAACCTCTCTGCCAGGCGCATTCTGACGGTGATCGAGCCAATTTATGTAGTATAATGTATTGGTTATCATGTTCGATCCGGATACTCCAATAATAATCCGCGCGCATACATTGCTCTGCCTGCAGGGATACCAGGGTGAAGGATACTCGCCGGAATTTGTCACCGAAATGAACCGGGTGAGTGCCGTACTCAGGAGCAATCCATCTCGAAATGTGAAAATAATTATCGGCGCGGATAATTTCTGTAATGTCTGCCCCCATCATTATAAGGGTAGATGTATCGCCGACGATCCGGACAATGTCGCGATAATGATGGACTCGCCGGACAAGATGATCGAGATGGACAAGAGGGTCCTGAAATGGCTCGGCTTTCCGGAAAATATTGTTGTTCAGTGGCGGATGATTGTCGAGAGAATATCCGAGACAGTGGATTCATCCTCGATGGACTGGCTCTGCCAGGACTGTTCATGGCGTAAATATCCTTTCTGTTCCAACGCGCTCGATGCCCTGAATCGAAAATATGAGAATGGCGAGGAATTATTCCCTCAGAATGTAGAGACTTCGTCCGGCGAATAAGCTGGATTAGCGATTCTGTCGTGCACATCGGGCGTTTAATCCCGGATAGTATATTGTGTTTTAAATCAGATTAAGCAAGTTCAGAACTTTCTGGTAAAATAAGGGTCATTACTTCATTAAGAACAGATTTTCAGGAGTACCTTAAATGGGCTTAATTCCATATGTAATTGAACAGACAAGCCGTGGCGAACGCACTTACGATATATATTCCCGCCTTCTGAAGGACAGGATTATTATTCTCGGCCGCCCGATCGACGAACATCTCGCTAACACGGTTGTAGCGAGCCTTCTGTTCCTTGAAAAAGAAGATCCGGAGAAGGACATAGATCTTTACATAAACTCTCCGGGCGGAATAGTGACACAGGGTCTCGCGATCTACGACGCCATGCAGATCATCAAGCCGGATGTAAGTACTATCTGTATTGGTATAGCAGCCAGCATGGGTGCTGTGCTTCTCGCTGGTGGGGCGAAAGGAAAGCGCTACGCTCTTCCGAATGCTGAAATGCTCATACACCAGCCACTTGGTGGAGTATCCGGCCAGGCGACTGATATCAGCATTCATGCTGAAAATATATTGAAGACCCGTGAACGCCTCAACCAGATCCTGGTTACCCATACTGGACAGGATATTGAGAAGATTCGCCATGACACTGATAGAGATTACTTCCTGACACCCCAGGAAGCCCTTGATTATGGTTTGATCGACGAGATCATTTCGGACCGTAGGGGAGTTCCTGAAAAGCCTGCCGGTGATTCTAGTGGGAAGAGTAAGCCGGGAAGCAGCGATGAGCCTGCGGCTGGATAGTTGAAATACACTCCGGTTTGCATGAACCGGAATTGTGCGATAAATTAAATAGACGAGGGAGACCGGTAAGTCGGATTTTATCATGGCAGATTTCGAACATGACGATTTACGTTGCAGTTTCTGCGGCAGATCAAAAAACAAGGTCAGCAAATTAGTTGTTGCGCCGAACGGAATATACATCTGCGACAGGTGTGTCGATCTTTGTGTCCAGGTAATCAATGAGGACACGCCGTACAGGATATCGCAGCGCACCGACCGTACACCGGTCGATCATTTGTCGGTCAGGACTCCCAAGGGAATCAAATCGCAGCTCGATGAGTATGTTGTCGGGCAGGACGAAGCCAAGCGCACGCTGGCAGTTGCGGTTTACAACCATTACAAGAGAATAAAAACGTATTTCAAGCCTCAGAACGGTGTCGATCTGACCAAGTCGAATATCCTGCTTATAGGCCCGACCGGCTGCGGCAAGACTCTTCTCGCGCAGACACTCGCAAGGATTCTCGACGTTCCTTTTGCAATTGCTGACGCGACCAGTATCACCGAAGCGGGATATGTCGGCGAGGATGTCGAGAATATTGTTCTGAAGCTTTATATTGCCGCGGAAGAGGATATTGAAAGAACACAGGTTGGAATAATTTATATTGATGAGATTGATAAGATCGGACGTAAATCGCAGGATAATCCGTCGATCACGAGGGACGTATCAGGCGAAGGCGTGCAGCAGGCCCTATTGAAGATTCTTGAAGGGACAGTCGCGAATGTTCCTCCGCAGGGCGGACGTAAACATCCGGATCAGGCTTATATACCAATTGATACGACAAATATTCTGTTCATTGGCGGCGGGACATTCGAGGGGCTCGACGAAATTATCCGCGCGCGAAAAGAACACCAGACGATGGGATTCAGAACCGATGTGAAGCCGCGCAAGGGTAAGGAAGCAAGCAAGGTAGTGAAAGATGTCCTTCCTCAGGATCTGATCAAGTTCGGTTTCCTGCCCGAATTTATCGGACGGTTCCCCGTACTTACAACCATTGATGATCTTGAATCTCCCGAACTGGTGAGAATACTTACGGAACCCAAAAACGCGATCATCAAGCAGTTTGGAGAGTTGCTTGCTCTCGACGGGATCGATCTCAACTTTACCGATGAAGCGCTTGTTGCTATTGCGACGGAAGCGCTTAAGCGGAAAACAGGTGCACGCGGCCTGAGGAGCATCATCGAGAAGCTGATGCTCGACGTGATGTACGAGATCCCCAGCCTCGATCAGAAGGGACGCCTGACGGTCGATGACGATGAGATCGTGAAGGGCAAGGTAGACCTCCACATAGATCCGATAGAGAAACTGGAAGAACCCCCCGAAAAAGACGCGTACGAAGAAGCGGTGTAAATACCCCAAATAATAATTTTTGTATTGATTTATATTCCGAATCTGTTACAATTCAGGCATCCTAATTTGGCGTAGAGGTGCTGGCATGAGAGATAGTATTATTCGGTTCTCTTCTGATACGTTCATTCCGGCTGTCTTCACAATTTG
>DASWIV010000101.1:0-3324 GCA_036397475.1 bacterium | reverse complement strand
CTTCAATACCAGATCGGAAGATGCAACGCACCATGTATCCGTGCCATTCCGGACGAAGAGCACAGACAGATGATCGCCGATATCGAGACATTTCTCCGTGGCGATGGCGAAAAATTGGCATCGCGGCTGGAGGAGGAAATGGGAAAAGCGTCGGAGGAAATGGACTACGAGAGAGCGGCAGACCTCAGGGACCAGGCTGGAGCGATCAGGGACGTCACGGAAAAGCAGCTGGTGGTTCTGGACAGATATGTCGACCAGGACTATATATCAATCGCGCTCGGATGGGGAAAAGCTCTCGCGATGATATTTTTTGTCCGCGGAGGTAAATTGATCGGCAAGGAGAATTTCCTCCTTTCGGGCACGACAGGATCGGAGGCGGAACGGGCCGAGAGCCTCTACGCTTTTCTACAGTCATATTATTCAAGGGCGGGCGTGATTCCGTCGGAAATTTACGTCGAAGATTCGCCAACCGACAAAAAGGTCCTGGAGGAGTGGCTGGCAGGGCTTAGAAAGGGAAGAGTGACTATTCGTGTCCCCCAGAAGGGGGATAAATTAAAAATACTTGAGATGGTCCGGGCAAACGCGTCGAATGAGCTGGATGCTCTAATAAGAAAGGAAGAAGACGACGAAACCCGCATAAAAGAGGCACTTAAGGACATCAAAAAGGCATTTCACCTGCCAAAAAGGCCGCATTGGATCGAATGCTACGATATAAGTAATTTTGGTGTAGACAACAAAATGCATACCGCGGTTGCCTCTCGTGTGGTATATATAGATGGTAGGCCTTCAAAGGACCTCTACCGCCGCTACCGCATTAAAGGGTTTGAATTCCAGGACGATTTCGGAATGATGCGGGAAGCGGTTAACCGCCGGCTCCATGAATTCAGGGAAGAGCCGGAACAGGCTCGCCGGATCGGACTGATGCTTCTTGACGGGGGCAAGGGACATCTGGGAGTAGTCTGGAAATTACTGCGAGAAGCCGGATTTGAAAATACGATCCCGCTCGCAGCATTAGCGAAAAGAGAGGAGTTATTTTACATACCGGGCCGCGAATCCCCGATACGGCTTCCGGAGAGCTCTACAGCCCGCAGGATGCTCACCGAGATAAGGGATGAAGCCCACAGGTTCGCGAATCGATACAGAGTTACACTTGAAAAACGGCGCCTTGAGACCAACATCCTTGACCGAATCCCGGGAGTTGGACCTAAACGCAAAGAACTTCTGCTGAACAAGTTCGGAAGCGTAAAGAGAATCAGGGACGCCGGGCTGGAAGAGATAGCAGGTGTAGAGGGAATCGGAACGGAAACTGCCAAATTGATTCTGGATTCACTCAGCGAAACGGATTGAGAGCGGAATTTAAGCACACGAAAAAATGACCTGGATCAGGATTGAGAATTGAACCCGATGTCGGGGGGGGGGCAGGTCAAAAAGGTATTAACAGCGGCGAATTTATTTATGAAGGGCATTTGAGACTGGCAGATCTGGATTTTCAAAAGGAGGCCGGCAATGATTGTACTCTGGATTGGTATTGGTGTCGTTATCGTCGCCATTGTCTGGGCGATCATCGCCTCGACTTCGGGTAAACCTGTTAAATCAACGACAGTGTCTGACCCATATATTGCTCCCCCCGAGGACGTTAAAGCTAAAACATGGAACGTCGAAAAACCCGGCGTGCACGACTGGCGCGAAACTAGAACCGCGTCTGTAAGCAAGAATTTCGGAAGAGGCGGAGCGCCTACCGGAATTGCCCGGGACAAGGGTAATATAGCGGTCAAGACGATCGAAGAAGAAGATGAAACCCTGGCAATGCTTAAGAAAGCCACGCCTTTCGAACCAAGAGCGATGATAAACACTGAGACCGACTGACAAAATTCAAAATAGGTGAAAACGCAGCCACCCGGACATCCCCGGCTAAAAGGGGAATCTTGTGTCCAGACGGGTGGCTTTTGTATTTTCAGGGTGGCACAAAAAATTTTGAAATCCTAATTTCAATATAAATCGAATATTCTCAATCCCCTAGTCGATGCAATATACAGGTAGCCGTCGTGAACGGTAAATTCATTACTGGCATAATATTTCCAGTCAGCCTCGAAATCATATATGAGCATGGGGTCATTGGGGGGCCAGATGGCAAAAATCATGGGGTGACTAAACGCACCTGCATACGCAAAGAGTCCGTCGGTATCAAGGTATCGTATTAAATCTGTAGAGCTTTCAATACCCAGCAGGTCGGGAGTTGTTGGATCGCTGAGTTCCATGATTTTAAAAGTCCCTTCAGTGGCGCAATAAATATGATCGTCAGTCGCAATAATCTCCCTGAAATCGTCGAAATCGCCTGTTTCATAATTTGATTCAAATACCGGATTATAAGGGCTGGCGATCGAGTACGTGTCGAGGTACCAGTTATACGAACAATAAAGCATGTCATTTGAGCATGCGATCCACTCATAATCATAATCCAGGACAGTTGATGTCTTGTAAACGGGACTTGCAGGATCGGTGACATCGTAGGTATACAGGACTTTATCTGCAGCCATCATGTATAGTGTATTTTTGTAAACCTCAGCATCATCAACAGCTTTTGCTGTAGTCAGATCTTCTATTTTAGCCATGTTCATTGGATCTGTCGCATCAATTACATCTATATCAGCCTGCCCAATCACATAAATGAAATTTCCGATCAGTTCTATATGTTCAACACGGTCTTCAAGATCGAAAATCTCCACGACTTCGGCATTTTCAGGTTCGGAAATGTCGATTACCCTGAGTGAACTTCCGTAAGTGGTTCCCTGGTGGCCGGCGATATAATAATTTCCGATGATGATTCCGTCATCCAATAAATTTGCGGTTAGCTGCCTGTGAACCCGCTCTGAGAAAAATGGATCGCCTACATGGTAAACATCGATTCCAGCGCTTTCCACAGCTATATAAGCGTAGTCATCTTTTGACACAACACCTAGTGCATATCCCTGTGTTGTCGATGTATTTTGCCATTTGATCGTATTTACATCGGAGACATCATACTTCATGAATCTGTTCGCCCATCCCGAAACATAAACAAAATCGCCTTCACCGTACATTAGCTGCCCGATGCCGTCATGGTTAGCGTCATCATGCCAGTTTAATACTCCATCTCCCTGCGTAACGGTGTTTATGGTACCAGTCGGATTGTCGTATTCTGTTGCGATAATCGTATCCCCAACTGTAGTTACACCGCGTATATTGTCATCGAACAGTAAAATTCCATCTCCCGAGATATTGCCCGGATCCTCTACATCATAGCTGTTTAATGATTTACCGACACCGACGATCAAATGTGTATCA
>DASWIV010000100.1:0-4874 GCA_036397475.1 bacterium | reverse complement strand
TTCGCCACGGCAGGTCGCAGCCGACTACCCGTGCGCCACCTTCCGTCAGGTGAACCGCGAGAATTGAACCAATGGGTCCAAGACCAATAATTCCAGCCGTCAGCGTATTAGTCGACATACTTGATACCGAAAAGAAAGTCCAAAATATCCAGGCAATTTATATCGTCATTCTCATCCGTATTAACGGACAGAAAATCACTTTCAGGATGCGATCCGCTGCCTGTCCGCAGCGAAAATTGCAATGCCGATCGCTCCCATCAATTGTGGATGGGGCGGGATCAGGACTTCACATTCCAGCAGGCGTTCGAAGACGGATTTAATGTACGGGTTGTGTTCCACCACTCCACCGGACAGAACAATTCTCCCACTGAGTGCATCCATCTCGAGAATCCGTTTAACAATCGATTCATAGACCCCGGCAACAATCTCAGGCAGCTTATCTCCCTTCCGGAAATTTGTAAGTATTTCAGTCTTGGTAAATACGGTGCAGTAGCTTCCAAGTTTCGCTGTCTCCAATGAGCTTTCGGCGTACTTGTTCAGGTCGCCAAGCGGGACATTCATGAGGTTCGCGATTTCTTCGATGAACATTCCGGTCCCGGCAGCGCATTTCCTGTTCATTTTGAAGCCGGTACGTTTTCCGTTTTCATCGAGCCTTATGATCTTGTTATCCTGTCCGCCAATATCGACAATCGTGAAGGGGCCGTCAAAATATTTCAGGCATCCCTGGCTGTGGCACGTGATCTCGGTCTTTGTGAAATCGGAGAACGCGATATCCTCACGGGCATAGCCTGTTGACCCGGTACGGATAACCTGGTCCATATCGCATCCGATGCTGTCCAAAATTATCTTGAGATTATTAAGTGCTACTTCAGGAGCGAACGCGCCTGTCCGTTCGGTGTGGTGCCCGACAATGTCGCCATTTTCATTCATCACCACAACTTTAGTAGCCGATGTACCGGAGTCGACACCGCAAAATAATTTCTGGTTTACATCGTTCATGAATTTTCCGCCAACTGCTCGATAAATGCTCCAATGTTTGTTTTCGACTGCTCTTCCGAATAGCACCTCAGATCGTTCAAATCGCCGTTGATAGTGATGTACGGAACACCGGTTTCTTTCTGCAGCCGGTCGGGCATACCGTAGCGGTTGTTTGAGTTGTTAGGGCATGTCTTCGCATCGTGATAGATTATTCCATCGATGCTGAACTTTGTGAACATTTTCTTCAGGTATCTTTCTTTCCATTCGTCGGCACGGACAATGAATATTTCCGTGTACGCTTTAGCCATGCTGGTGAATGGATCGGCAGGATCAAATGCCTCGAATACCCAGCTGCTGCAGTAAGTCGAAGCTACAACTATCGAATTTAATTCCGCGAATTGCTCCGACAGGGACCTTAACTTTCCCCAGATCGGCATTCCTTCCCAGTACAGGCGATATTTTTCATCCGGGATACTTCCGGTTTTGTTTTCAACGCAGGAATTGAGCTCATCCACAAGAATGTCGTAATAATCGATTGCTTCCTGGCTGCCCCTCATTACAACTGCCGGACCCATATGAATGGAAGCGTCGAAGAAATTTATCGGCGCAGGATGAGACGCGGCAGTATCCAGTACCGCTTTCCATCGTTCTGTCAAGGTCTTTGATAATCTTAAGGTCTCAGCGAATTTGTCGTGGTCAAATCGCCGTCCGGAAATTCTGCATAGAGTATCGACCATCGATTCGATCTGTTTTTTGACCGCATCGATATGGCTGAATGAAATTTCGTTGATCTTAATGGGTGAGTTAATTCCGAGAACCGGGCAGTTGAATTCCCTGTGATAAAAATTAAACCAGTCCTGGACATCCCGGCACTGGTTAGTGCTGAAGACGAGGACGTCGGGTTTCGGGAAGACGTAGCCGGGCATGTTCGCGAGTGGAGTTTTTCCCTTTAAAAATGACCCGATATCGCTGGTGAGGTATGAACATATGTCGGGAGAATATCCAATCGCATTAGCGTGTGGAATCAGGTCGGTCGACATCCGCGACGCACCCAGCATGGCGCCGTGGTTCTCCGGGAAATATACCTTGAAACCGCAGGCAACAAGCAGTTCGGCGGGACCGACACTTGTGCACCATGCTATTTTCGGAGATCCGCTGGCGGCAGCATTGAATAATTCCGAAAAATATCGCCCCATGACTTCCTGCAGTTTGTCGCGGGACTCAATCGGTCTAACGCGGTGCTCATCGAGCGTTTTGGAATTATCTGCCATTATTTTACTTGCCTTAAATTAACGATACCACGCAATCCGCCTTTTCGGGAAATGAATCAGGCAAATAAATCGCATTACACCATTCGGAGTATTTCTCGAGAACACGGGTACGTACAATTTTAAAGGTGGGGGTCAAATCGCCGTTTTCCAGGGTAAGGTCTCCGGGAATTATGACGAACGACTTCACACGCATGTATTTCGGCTGGACATCGGACATATTGTTCATGAGTTCAACAGCGACAAGCTTCTGGATTTCGCTGTCACCCGATAGTTCCCAACCGTTCTTCAGGGTCCTGTTATTTTCTTCAGCCCATGATTCCAGGTGACGCAGGTTCAGCCATACCAGGGCTCCGACATATTCCTGTCCCGATCCGATTGCAAGCGCATGCTGGATCCAGTCGGAAGTCATGGTCAGCGCGTTTTCAACCACCATGGATGAGACTTTTTCGCCATTGCTCAGTTTGAACAGATCGTCCATCCTGCATGTGATCCTCAATCCATTGTCACCCAGGGAGCCAAGATCGTGGGTCCGGAACCAGCCAAGTTCGTCGAGAGATTCGAGTGTTTTCTCTTTATCCTTATAATACCCCTTCATTACGTTCGGCCCGCGTACCAGAATTTCGTCGTGCTCGTCAACCAGTACCTCGCATCCGGGAATGGGATTGCCGACACAACCTGCCTCCCTGTCAGCGTCAAACGACGTAAAGGTTACGCATGGTGATGTCTCAGTCAGGCCCCATCCTTCGACGACAGGAATATTGTTTTCCCTGAAATATTCGGCGCAATCCTTTGGCAGGGGAGCCGCGGCAGTGAATACGAATTTCAGCTCGGGATGAAAAATAGCGTCGTGTATTTTCGAATCGGTTTTGGCTTCAGTCACGAGGGCAATATAAATCTTCGGGACGCTGAAGAACATGGTAGGTTTGACTTCGGTCCAGTTATCCATAAGACGGGCAAGATTTTTTCCCTTCGAATCCTCGATGTGAATTGTAGCTCCATGATAAATTGCGCCGAAACGTTCAAACAAACCCCCGAACGAATGGTGCCATGGCAGGTAAGATAGAAATCTCGAGTTAAACGGTATATCCCATAGATACGACATCGCTTTACGTTGGGATGTCATGTTCCGATGGGTTAGCATCACCCCTTTGGGCTCGCCTGTTGTACCGGAAGTATATTGCACGAAACTAAGGTCATCGGGATGGACATCGTTAATTTTTTCCCTGAATTTGTTTTCATCTCCGCCTGATAAGATTTCCCCTATTTCCTGGTACGCTGATCCGTTCGACGTGACAACGGTGGTGAGTTGAGAAAAGTAGCTGGATTCTTCCGCTATTTTAAGGCGGGATTCTCCATCGATGAATATGGCTTCAGGTTCGGAGTGATTGAGAATGAAATCGACATTTTTAAGGTCATACCCATGGAAGATAGGTACCGATACTGCCCCCATTGAAATTACCGCCATCTCCCATACAAGCATGTAATAGCTGTTCTGGCTGAATACCGAAATCCTGTCTCCTTTTCCAATTCCATGTTCGACCAGGAAAGCGGATATCGATGCCATGTGGCTGAAAAATTCCCCCCATGTTACCGGGGAATATATATTAACAGCATCCCTGAATTTGACGATCGGATGATCCGGCCACTTTTCGGCGCGGGACATAAGCATTGCGCCGATGTTCGGATCAATTTCTCCGAGTTGAATGTCGGATGTCCTGTAATGACCGGATGGCATTGATTATCACCTCCCAGGATATTAACTTTTTAAATCATTGCCCCGGTTTATCCGGAATTAAAACGGATAACGGCGCGGAAATACCGGAAACTTCTGCGACAGGAGTGCTTTCAGGCCAACCATTGCGTCGGGATGCCTGAACACTTCAACAAGATGCTGCTCCAGTTCATAGGTAGCGGATTCTTCCAGATCGACTCCTGTAATGAAATCATCGTAGCCCTTACTTATCAGCCAGTTTGCGACCCACACCGCGTTGGGAGAATTTGACGCTACACGGTTCGCGATCCTGACAACCTGATCCCGCCACGGTGACGTGTGGAACACTTCCGCCTGGCGACGTCCATATGAATAGAGAGTAGGAATCAAATCCTGGCTGAGGAACAAATTCTTCATGTGGCGCAATTCTTCCTTGTCATCGAGCGTCAACTCATGCGGAATTTCCTCAATCCCAAGCCCGTCGATCTGCTTTTTAGTAAGAGGCTTGCAGCCGTTATCTTTAATTGCAGAACAGATAATTTTCGCAACCTCGTCACGTTTATTCGAAGGGACTATAAGATCAGCGAATCCAAGATACCTGATCAATCCAGGCGACGACAAAACGGTTCCGCCCGCAAGGATGTAATATCTTGTCAACGCCACCGCGAGTTCATCGTCGCCGGTAGCATTTTTAATGATCCTCGGAAGCAGAAGCGTACCTCTCAATCCCGGATAGATTCCAAGACGGGTTTCAGGCATTGCGAAAGACGTTCTCTGGGTCGCGATCACGACGCTGTCGGGGTCGTACATGAACGCCATCGCTGTCTCGACACCGCCGCCAAACGCCTGCCCGTCGACAATCGCGACCTTCGGTTTCCCCGAACCGGTCATTTTTTTGAACATGACTTCCTGCC
>DASWIV010000099.1:0-5980 GCA_036397475.1 bacterium | reverse complement strand
TTATCGCCACCCGGAGTTCCGAACGCGAGGTAAGGCTCATCATTTTTTGTGACGAGTGTCGGTGTAAGTGTCGCGCGTGGACGTTTGTGCGGTTCAAGAGCGTTGGGACGATCTGGATCGAGATAGAACATTTGGCCGCGTGTGGGCATGCAGAATCCAAGTCCTGGAATAACTGGTGAAGTGTGTATCCATCCTCCACTTGGGCAGCTTGCAAGCATGTTACCCTGTGAATCGGCGGTGAGGAGAATTGTCGTGTCGCCATCAGATAATGCGGAAACTGTTTCCATTCCCATCGCAGCACGATTTGACTGTTTTACATCGAAGGTCACATAGTCGGGAATTCCGTGTCCGACATCTCCGGGACGGAGTTCCTTTGACGCATTGTCACTCAAAAGTTTTCTGCGTTCATCGTTGTATTCTTTTGAGAGCAATTTTTCGATCGGAATTTTATCGAAAGCGGGATCGCCGTAGTACGCTTCCCGGTCAGCGAACGCCAGTTTTGCTCTCTCGATGTATTCATGTACATGGTTCGCGAGGCTTTCAGAAAGTTTCATGAAATCGATCCCCTCGCGGAGGGCAAGCTGCTGGAGGAATACCGGACCCTGTGTCCATCCATTGCATTTATGAACTGAAACGCCACTGTATTCATACGACACCGGTTCTTCAAAAGAAACCTGCCATTCTCCAAGGTCATCGAGATCGAGGAGGCCGGTGTGTTCCCTTCCGGACGCATCAAGAACCGGATTCTCCTTTATAAATTCAATCATCCGTTTTGCGATCTTCCCTTCATAGAATAATTCGCATGCCTTGTCTCCTGCATCACGTAGGGATTTCAGCATGTCAGCGAAGTCCGGATTTTTAATTATGCAGCCGAGTTCAGGGACTTTATCCCTGTCGAGATAGATCGAACCTGTCGACGGGTATAATTCATTGAATCGTTCGCAGTGGGTCTGCAGGAATCCGTGGAGCTGCTCGTAGACGGGAAAGCCATTTTCGGCAATGTGTATGGCTGGGTCGATCAGGTCGCTGAATTTCATCGTGCCATATTTATTGACCGTTTCGAACCACGTTTTTACGGCGGCTGGGACCGTGATGGGGAGGTATCCGTCGTTGGGGATAAGGTCGATGCCATTCTCGCGGCACCAGTCGATTGTGAATTTCTTCGGTGAAAATCCTACACCCGAAACCGAGATTACACGTTTCTCTTTTGCTGAATAAATGAGAAGCGGGGCTTCTCCGGCTATGCCATTCTGATGAGGTTCGACCACATGCATTACAAAGGCCGCAGCACAGGCGGCGTCGATCGCATTCCCGCCTTTTTTATAAATCTCGACAGCCGCTTCGGTCGCGAGTGGATGTCCGGCGGATGCGACATTTGGTCCGGTCGCATGATGATTGGGAGTGATTATGGGGGTCATGATGGGGGAATAATAATCTAATCATAGTAGCATACACAACCAGAGCGTCAGCGCAGGTTGTGTGTGTTTGCTGAAGTTCAAGCCTGGCTGACCTACCCCCTGTTTTAGTACCACCTGGAGTTTGGGTTTTTCCACTCGATCGGTATTACAGAGCCCTGAGGGCGTAGCCCGAAGGGAACTGTAATACCGAGCCGCGAATTCTCTCGGCGTTTCATAACCGAGCGACGAGTGCGGTCTGAGCTCATTGTACTCCGTCTGCCACTCGTTGACCACTTCAAGCGCATGCCTTCCGTTCTCAAATAAATTCATATTCAAACACTCATCGCGAAACTTTCCGTTGAAACTCTCTATGTACGCGTTCTCCCAGGGACTTCCCGGCTCTATGTAAATCGTCCCGCAGCGCTCATCGGAAAGCCACTTCTTGACTGCATTCGCCGCGAACTCGGGACCGTTATCGCTCCTGATGTGCTTCGGCATTCCTCTTTTTCCCACCAGCATCTTCATCGACCCTATCACATCCATCGAATCAATCCTCGCTCCAACCCGCATCACCAGTGCCTCACGAGTGAATTCATACACAACATTCAGTATCTTGAATTGACGGCCGTTCACGGTGCGGTCGTGCATGAAATCCCAGCTCCACACGTCATTCGGACCTTCCGCCTTCCTCTTAACTTCACCCCTCGGACCGTACAGCCGCCGCTTCGGACGTTTACTTTTCAACCCGAGCCCCTCCTCTTTCCATATCCTGTGCACACGCTTTTTGTTCACAACCAAACCTTCGCGCTTCAGAAGCGCCGTTATTCTCAGGCATCCGTAACGCCTGTTCTCATGCGCCAGACAGCGGATCCTCGCACGCAATTTCCCCTCGTCCGCTTTGACCGTACGCACATAGCGGATCGTCGACCGCGATATTCCAACCACCACGCAGGACCGGCGTTCAGAAAGCTCATGCTCCGCCTGGAGATGCTTTGCCGCCCCCGTTCTCGACGGGGTACCTACCACTTTTTTGACAGCACGTCCTTCATCGCCTCGATCTCCAGTTCCTTCTCGGCGACTATTTTTTTCAGACGACCGTTCTCCACGATCAGGCGGCGCATCTCGCGTATGTCCGCGACCTCCATGCCGCTGTAACGCCTGCGCCAGTTGCGGTACGTCTGATCGCTGATCCCGTGCTCCCGGCACACATCCGAGATCGGACGCCCTACGTCGACCTCTTTCAGTACACGCAGAATTTTCTCCTCGCTGTAGCGTTTGCCATGCTTTTTCTTGTCTGCCATTGTTTTGATCTCCTTTGATCGTATTGTAATCGAAAACCAAAACTCAGGCTGGTACGATTTCCGGGGGGCAGGTCATGCCTTCCTCGAGGACACAACACGTAACCCGGCAATGCATTTGCCGGGTCCGATAATTATCTTTGCATTTATCCCAATTCAATAACTGGTTGAATTACTGAGCCGCGCGTTGTCCAGGTATTTTTCTGATTCGCTGGAAATTGAGGACGATAATGCTCAGGAATTCATTGATTCAAGGGCATCCACCGAATCATATGTGTCATAATTGACACCAGAATTATACTTAATCGATGCGCGGGTCAGTAACTAAGCAACATTAGTGCCGATTGCCATGGCCGCCGTTGTTTCCATGATTTCCGTGATTGCCATTGTTACCATGGTTGTCATTGTCGTCATTATTATCGTTATTACCCGCAAGTCCGCTGTTACCCGGCCAGCGGGACATGTAAATGCTGACTGCGCCCGGTACCGCGCCGCGAAGTTCAGATAACAGCTCGTAAGAAGCAACTACATCGCCATTCTGTTTCTTGAGCTGGACAATGATCGGCTCGCACTCATCGACTGGTCCGACAGTTGCGAAATAGACTCCGCGATCAATCTCCACAAGCTCCGTGATATCATTACCAACAACCATTTGTGCTGACTTAACGCGCTGAGTGTGTTCGGTAACCATAATATCGACATACGGACCGCCCGGGTCCGTTCTGTGGACTCCCTGCGGATACACAATGCCATTGGGGGCTACATACGACGGAAATGAAATATAATTTTCCACCAGGACACCGTCTGAATACTGCGAGTAATGGTACCTGTCGTTGTTGTACTCGTATCCGGACGCTCCCCTGAAAATGTTATGCGTGATTGACCCGTCGCATGGACCATTCACGAACCTGTCGTCCACATCAATCACCATGTAGGGATCTGAATATTCATCGAATGTTCCCTCGTACCATCCGGGATGCTCATCGTAGTCATCTTCTCCGAAAATATATGGATAGAGGTCGTATGGGTCGAATCCGGGAATATTGCACATCCATGGATCATTAGCTTCATGTTGAAGCAGTATGTCCAGAATATCGTAATTTTGCTCCCAGGCCGCGATTGAATATGGCGTTTCAGAAATAGCTTCCTTTTCGCCCTTTTTGTTCACATCTGCGCCGGCATCGATAAGGACAGCCGTGATTTCCAGGTCTCCTATTGAAACTGCGACCATCAGCGGTGTCATCCCATTTTCATCGACTTCATTGACATTGTCATTGTCGATCAATTCAAGTACCGTTTCTAAGTCGCCCGACCTGATGAAATCAGTAAGCCCGCCCGCGTTTGCGTTCAGGCTGAACAAAATTGTTCCCGCGCACAAAACTCCTATTGCCATAAATAGTCTTGTTATTTTCATGGTCATACCCTCCACATTTAATATCCGACTAAGCGCAGGAGATATGCTGAATGTCCTGATCAGAAAATGCGTAACACGGCAATCCATGACTACCTTATTCACGACATGATAAAGGAACATCTTACCAGAGAAATCAAGATTCCTGAAAGGGTAGTTAGGAAACGGGGTCGGCCGAGAAAAGAACTATAGGAAGTGAAGTCGCAGTCAGTTTTGTTTACCACTTCCCATTTAATGTTGCCCACTTTTCTGGAATAGGTCATTCAGCTGGGGAAAAATCGGAATTATCGGGAAGGTGTTACGCTCTTTATGTCTGCAAAGTGGCGTCATTGGCGTCATGGCGTCACAAACCGCATGGTTATAAGGGTTACAGCGTGACGCCGGAATTTAGGTGGCGTCATGAATCCGAAAGTGGCGTCATGAAATCACACTCCACGGAATGAAGCGATATGATCGTCACCATCGTCACCATCGTCACCGACCGCTTGCAATCAGGGTTACAGAGTGACGGTCGTTTGAAATTGATCGTCACTTGTGAAAATTCGACCGTCATTGCAAATGTCGATCGATCCTAGAGGAGTACACCTGCCAGGCCGAAAATTATGCGGCATATGTGTGTTTCCTCACGCGTAGGCAACATCGGACCATTACCGCGATAATCAATAAGCAATCAATAGTTCAGATTTCAGAGTACGAATGAAGTCTCGTTTGCGGAATCGGACCATTCGCTGATGGAAAATCAGGAGACTATTTTTAGTTTCGATGCTGTGGTAAACTAATTTTTGGAACAGGCGTTGCAAGAACTTGTAACGCTATGTACTTGGTATGTCCTCATCGCAAAAAATATACACCAATTTAGGCGAAAAGCTGAAGTCTCAACTACCCTTCCCCTTACCACTTTACCCCCTCCGGCACTCACACGCAAACATTAATAACCGACTCCAAACGGTAGGCCTAACTCCAGACATGAACCATTGGTTCCGATTTCGCACTCAATCCTTTCCTTTGCCGCCCATTCGATTGCGATATCGCGAAGCAGCCAGGAATCCACCCGCTTCTTGCCGGTGAATACGACATCGACTTCGCGACCTTTGACATGCTCATTCCAATATGGCAATCGCCGAAGTTCAGAGCATTTCGTACAAAGGTAAGACTGAGCGACGTACGGTTTCTTGCGGATCATGAGGCTGTAAAGATGTTTTGTGTATGGCTCCAGAAGGTGATAGAAGATTATCTCCAGGTTGTAGATCGCTTTCGGCGGCGGGATCGCACGGCACGGGTCGGAGCCGAATCCGCGACAGCGTAGGTCGTCCCATTTGTAGTGTTTCGTAATGTTGCCGGTCGGAAATGGAAGATACATTGCCGACGGCAATGGTTTTAGAATGCTTTGAGTCATACATTTGATTTACCATAATCCACGAAATAAAAATAGGGCAAAGAAAAATCCCCGGTTGTTTGTCGGGGATTTCGAAATTCGGTTCGATAGCGCATTAGATTTGCCGGTCGAAGACAGCGTCGTTGACCGCTTTCTCCGGCTTACCTTCAAGGCGGTTATTTTGGTGAATGTAGCGTTCGGTAGTTGTTATTTGCGCATGTCCGAGGGCGTGTTGCACGTCGCGGATGTCTACATCGTCCGATGATAACGCGATTGTTGCGAACGCGTGCCGTAGTGAATGGGTAGAATGATCCGAAAGTCCGATTGCGTCGAAACGATGTCGGATGATGCGCGACACGGATCGCGGTGTTAGTCTGGATCCGGAATCGCGTTTGGAAAGTGACGGGAATAAAGGATTGTCCGACTGTCGGAAAGGTGATTGATTTATCCACGGACGAATAATTCTTTCGACACCGGAATATAGCACGACGAAACTGTC
>DASWIV010000098.1:0-3615 GCA_036397475.1 bacterium | reverse complement strand
TCAGGACATTGCCGCATTTGAAACAGTAGTAACTTCCCTCGATTACAGTAGTCCCGCACTTGAAGCACTTAACGGATTTTTCCAGCTGGTTGACACCGCAGTGAGGACAGAATTTTCCGCCCGGATGCAGATCGCCTCCGCAATGCTCGCAGATATCTTCGATGGCAAGTCCGTCATTGACCATTTTCAAAAGTTCATCGACCTTGCCTTTGTCCAACCCACCACCGGACTGGTCGTCTTCAACTGACGCTGCCATGGCGAGAACTTCTGAGCCTGCCGGATCATTTTCCAGGCGTGCGTTTAATTCGGCGCGCTCTTCCTGTGATATCTTGTCTCCAAGAAGACTCGCCAGTTCATCGTCGGTGAGAGGACCTGTCCGACGGGCTTCGGAGCCCATGCTGTCATTCACAGACATTCTCCTTCAGCCCCCATAAGTAGTACGTATGAAACTGTGTAATACTGACATGATCTTCACTTATTTTAAAAAATATTTTTCCTTACATCAGAACCGACTTATCAACCATCGAGCGAATGCGGTCCTTGAGACGTCTGACCCGCTGGTTAGCGGCGTCCACAGATATTCCGAGGATCCTTGCGAATTCCGACGGCTTGACTCCTGCCTGTATAAAATCAAACGCCACACGTTCGTCCGGCTGCAGCCGGGACCTGATATTGTCGATCAGCAGTTTTGTCGCTATATCATCGTCGAATTCATGCCCTGGATCCACCATAAATTCGTTGTACAGGTCTTCATGGAGAATTCTGCGCGTCTCGGTATGGCGTTTCTGGTCAAGGAGAATTCTCGTCGCGATCACCTTGACCCACGCGTGAAGACTTCCACGGGCTGGATCGAATTTTCGCAGCGCCCGGCAATTGCCGTCGATAAGCCTGACCACGACCTTCTGGGATAAATCATCCACATCATCCCCGGACATATTTGATTTAGCCGCGAGTGCCCGGATCACAGGCGCGATCCGGTCGATGAAATGGCGCCATGCGGCGGAATCGCCTCGGATGAGACTCTCGAACAGTTCGCTTTCGGATGTGAATTCGGGTGAATCCATGCTTGGATTGGTATTTTAACAGATATCGGATTGAAAACCCTACCGGCGCCGCCCCGTCGGGATAAGGATATTACCCAATGTGATACGGATATTTATACCGCGCCCTGAGATCGCTTAGTAGCGAATCCCTGACAGCATTAATTCGATTCCTCGCGAACTTCCTCGACTGATCGATCGTGGAAAAATGAAGAAGGATAAACCATGGCAGTTTTTGCGGTTCTACAATCACATTTGTGGGGACACGCTTGCCGGAATGTCTCAGCCTTGATTTGATGTATACGTCCGGATCGATCGCGTTCGCGCGACGGATATATCCTGCAAGTTCCGCTTCCGGAATTCCCCAGATCGAAACGTTGTTTCGTACGTAATAAGTATCCCTGAATTTTTCTTCCCAGAAATCGCCGAGAGTGATTGTCATGATGCCTTTCATTTCTGATGGGACTCCTGGAAGCGATATAAGCATCGTGTTCCCAACCATCATGCGAAGTCCCGGCGCAACCCCGACCGGATTGAACAGCGGTTCACTCCCCGGGGGCATGTAAGCCTGCGACTTCCGTTCGCGGTTTAATGATTGAGGAAGTCCGGGACGGAAAACTTTCAGCGCTTCGAGGCGCTCCTTTATCATTTTCATCGCTGTGCGATTAAGTGCGACTCCAGTCTTGAGGGAATAAGCGATAGCCAGGAAAGTGGCGTCATCATCGGTCGGACCCAGGCCTCCAGTAGTTACCAGGTAATCGATTTTTTTCCGTTTCGCGTCGGTTATCTCGCTCGCGACAGCATCGAAATCGTCCGGTATTATATTCGCCTTTAGAACAGCCCCTCCCATGCCGGTAAAATTCTTTATCAGCCACGCCAGGTTGGAATCCCTGATTTCAGCGTTGAGGAGCTCATTACCGATAGCGGCAAGGTGGATTTTCGGCGGTGAGAATTTTTTCCCAGACTTAACCATGGTTAAAGACCTTTAATGAATATACCCGATACGGATGTTTGTCGCAATTTGTGAATTTCCTCGATTTTTTTTGTTGCAGAATGCTACAAAAATAACAAGTAACTTGAATGAGCGCAAAATACAGGCGAAAATATTCCAGTCTTAAAGGATTCGGATCTTCGTATTGGTCCCTATCCATGGGGCTCCTGGACAAATTCGGGATTATGTATGGGGATTTTTTGAATATGCGCTACTTTTTGGAACACTTACTGCAATACTATAAAGCGGATACGAGTTTTAGGAGGTGCGGGTAGCAAGTTTCTTGTTACCCGTTCTTTTTTTAGGCGATTTTCCTCCGAAGTTTCCCATAGATTCCCTCAAACCCCGCTATGCCCACCCCCATAATTATTCCGGCAGCGCCGACGAAGGTCGGCCAGTGCATTGGCTCATCGAGCAGCAACCATGAATAAAGCAGCGCGAATAGCGGGATCAGGAATATCGATATCGAAGATCGGCCTACATCCATATGTTTGATCACCCAGAACCATCCGATATTGGCAACAACCGTGCAGAACAGGACCAGGTAGATCATAGCGAGCCAGTATCCCGTAGACGATATGAAAATATGACTCGCGGTACCCGGTTTCCATAATATCATGGCCAGAAATCCACACAGCGACATGAATGTCACGGATAGCATTATTGGATCAAGTTTGATGTTAAACCGGTTTGTCCCGCGTATGAATGGCTTGGTTGATAGCGTGTGCAATGAAATTAAAATCGCGGCACACAAAACCATCAGTGAATACAAAATCCACTGGCGTGGCTCGATATTCAGTTTAAGCCCCTCTTCCCCTGCCCCGAAATATGTCATCAGGACCGTGCCTGCAAAAGCTATCGCGGCACCAAGTCCTTTCCCCCACGTCAGCTTCTCCATCTTAAAAACCGACGCGAAAATGAGCGTCCATATGGGGGCGGTGGCGATTATGAGTCCCGACGTCGCCGCCGGAATTACGGTCTCGCCGATATTCAAAAGATAATGGTAACCATAGAGCCATAATGCTGCCAGAAAAATGTAATACCACCACAACTTTTTAGCGGTCGAGAAAAATTCTTTCCTGAAAGCTATGAACAGCCACGGTATGGTAATCGCTGACAGCATCAGGTTCCTGATAATCAGGAATTCAGAAGGCGATACTATGCTGACGACATACCGGATAGCGGCGAATGATCCGCCCCAGATCGCGGAAATCGTTACCAGGACTATCCATGGCATGTATCGTGGCATGGGGCGAGTAGTTTAAAGGTAAAATCATCGAATGTCATCTTTGAAAATATTATCGGAACTATCGCAGGAAGGGCATATTTATGACATCTCCCGCGACGATGCCAATAATTTTTGTGGATTCAGTGGTTGGTGGAAAATTAGTAATACCGGCTTTCAGGACAAAATCCTTGCCGGTATATGCTTCCTTAGCAATGGCTTTCGACAAGGGAGCCTTCCCGCGGTGGTATTCTGAGATTTATCTTGCCCTGGCTACAATCCAGTCCCGATACCAGCGGACTACCTGGGGACGACGCCATAAGTACTGGTTGGGAACGACCAGAATATGTACAAGACGT
>DASWIV010000097.1:0-4341 GCA_036397475.1 bacterium | reverse complement strand
ACAAGAAAAGGATGTGGGTACCGGTTCCGAAAGGAGCCCATATTCAAATCCAAATATGGAGAGGTACCCGAAAATATGTACAAACGTACAACAACACTAACAACACTCGTACTCAGCCTGCTCCTGACGCTCGGAGTTTTCGGATGCACAAGCGGCACGTCGCCCGTTGCACCCGGTTCCGACATTAACGCGGGCATGAGTAACGACACCTCTTCACCATCGGATGACGGAAGAACCGCCGCCGACGGTACATTCTCAGGAACTATCACCGACAATGACGGCACCCCGATTGCGGGAGCCGATCTTTATGTCGATGGCGAGCTTGCAGGATGGACCGAAGACGACGGATCATTCGAAATTTACGGTGTGGAAGATGGTGTTGAATTCAAAGTGGAAGCGAAGATAGACGGAAATGTCGTGTATACGACAACCGTCAACGAGATTTCAAGGGGAGCGCAGTCATTTGGCGACAACGACCCCAACATTCCGCGTGGAACGGTATTCGGATTTGTCCATGACCAGGACGGTCCTGTTGCCCACGCACTGGTAATTGTATTCAACGCTACCGAGAATTTCGGAGCGGATTTCACTAATGAACTGGGGCTCTACAACATCGACAATGCCCCGGCAGGCGCGGGAACGGTTATAGCGTTCGCGCCTCAGCATTTCCCGGCTGTCGATGGAGTTGTGGTAATTCCCGACGGTGAAGTCCAGAAAAACCTGTTCCTTGCGAAGAAAATGGAATTCGGACGAGTCGGCGGACGTGTGGTTACCGGACCGCTTGCTAATCTGAAGCCAGTTCCGCACGCGGATGTGGCAATCAAACCAGCCGGAACGGATTTAGAGCCTCATCACACTTTCACGAACAAGCACGGCATGTACTTGTTCCCACAGGTTGGACTGGGTCCGCACGCGATGAACGCGACAGCGCCATGCTTTAACATGCAGCCTAAATTAGTCGATGTTCATCCCGGGAATAATTTTGTCGGATTCCATCTCGAGCCGACCGATTGCGGCGGTGTAGAGGGAAGAGTCCTTGATGTAAACGGCGACGGGATCGCGCACGCGATGGTCCAGGTCGTGAAATTCAATGAGGATAACGACGTACAGTGGGTCCGCTGGGATATTTCAGGTCCCAACGGCTATTACAAGATAGCACCCGTACCTCCCGGACAGTATGGAATGAGAGCGCACAAGCCGGGCTACGAGCCGTGGAACGGCGGCGTCGCGATATTCCCCGACCAGTTGACAGTTAAGGATATAACACTGATCGTTGATCCCGACTGGGAGCCACCGGGCGACGGGAACGGTCCTCCACCCCCTCCCCCACCTCCAGGTGATGGCGGCGGTGGCGGCAACGGATAGCAAAAAATTGTCGGTTACCATATTTAGCAGATGCCCGGGACTCAGGTCCCGGGATTTTTTTATTTTTGCAATCTACAAAAGTCCAGAAGTCCATTAGCTGCTAGCCCGGAGCGTCAGCGTAGGGTAGTAGCTATCCGGTGTAACTAAACGCCGGAGCGCGTCCGCCGCGGCGGACTATCACGCAACTCTCACCATAATTCAGGAGCTCCCTGCGTAAGCACGGACATCCCCCGGTAATCCCCGTCAATAATTTCACTCCGCATTCCTAAACGACAGAGCGCGTCCGCCGCGGCGGACTATCACGCATTCTTGAAGAGTGGATCACGGGTAGTGACGACAAGCATAGGGAGCTAACCGCAGAATCCCGACTCCCCTCATCCACCCCCCATAGCGACCGTGCTTGTCGGCGACACCCCATCTATTCCTTCGCGTCTTTGCGGCTTTGCGTGAGATTCCCATGTCACCATTTCCCCCTAATTTGTCCTAATAGTTAGTGAGAGGACTATTTTATCTCCCTCCCAACTCATGGAGAGGATCAAGCAGGCTCAAAGTCATGCGTTAACCTACCCCCCGCCTGCGGAGGCTTACAGTCCGCCGTGGCGGGGAAATTAAAAGGGGGGCAATTATAAATAATTGGTCAGAACCGTGACACGCAAGCGCCAGGATAATCCCCCCTCCCCGAGGGAGGGGATGAGGGAGGGTCGAAGGCAATATTGAGAAAATCCAAACTGGTGTGAAAGGACTAAATAAAAAATGCTATCAACCTGCAACGGCAATCCGCATCCCATACGCCTGTCCCTCTATCCATATATATCCCGACCGTTGCAGCCTTCCCCCGCATCCCCGAAAAAAAATAAAAATCGCATAGTGCAATGCTGGCACCTGCAACACTTACAATAGCCGCCAATTGGCTATTAATCGCTTAACTCTATTGCCTTGTTTACGAGCTCAATGAATTCAGCCTGGTCGTCATCAACCGCGATGCCACCGGCGACTGAGAGTATTTCCTGGAATGTGCCATCTTCAGCAAACGGGCTCTCCTTAAGGATTTCAGCAAACTCGACAACCGACGCTGTGAACCTGAAATCCCTGGACGCATTGTCGAATGATTGCAATACACCGTTGACATCAATAGTGTTTTCATACTGCTCGATAGTCTCGCCATCGGGCAACGTGCATCGGACCTTTACTGTAGCGGCAGTTGATCCGGAATCAGCTTCAGGATTCATCATGACCTCGTAGAGTGCAGTCACTGCCTGGTTGGGTCCGATGTCGCCAGAATCGACAGTGTTGTCCTCGAAATCTTCTTCGTCCAGAAGACGGTTTTCGTAGCCGATTAATCTAAACATATCGACAGCAGCGGGATTGAAATTGACCTGGACCTTGGCGTCAAATCCGAGTGTAACAAGAATTCGCAATGCGCCTTCAGAAAACAGCCTTTCAGCTTCGGTTATCGTATCGATATAGAAATAGTTGCCATCACCGTCGTTTGCAAGTTGTTCGAGGAGGATGTCATTGTAATTGCCCATACCGAAACCAAGTGTGGTGAGGGTGATTCCCTTATCAGCATCGGTTTTGATTGCTTCAAGTATGGCGTCCGGTCCTGTCACCCCGACATTCGCGACACCGTCGGAACAGAGAATCACGCGGTTGATCTTATTGGCTTCGAAGCCTTCACGTGCGACATCGTAAGCAAGCTTAAGACCTTCTTCCGCGTTTGTGGAGCCGTCAGCATTGAGTGCATCGACCGAATTCAAAATGAAACTGATGTCCGGAGTAAGCCCTGAGATGATCGATCCGTAGGAGCCATATTCTACAAGCCCGATCTTGTCACCTTCCTGCAGACCATTGGAAAGAATGTGGATCGCGTCCTTGACAAGCTCCAGCCGGTTCCCGGATCCCATCGAGCCTGAAGTGTCGATCACGAAAACGATATTCGCAGGCTGCCGTTCATGGACCTGCATAGCTTCAGATTTAATTCCGATTTTCAAAAGGTGATAATCGGGCGCGCCAAAGTGCGATCCGGCACCTTCAATTGAAATTGAGAAGATGTCATCGCCCTGGGGTTCTGCATAAGGGTGATCGAAGTAATTGACGAACTCTTCGGTACGGACAGAGTCCGGTTCAGGCATATTGCCATCGTTCAGGTATTTCCGGACGATTGTGTACGATGCCGTGTCCACATCCATGCCGAAAGTGGATGATGTTTCATCTTCAGTAGAGACGAATTCGTTGTTACCGTAGTTCTCGTAGAATGTGTCCGGATAACCGCCGCCACCAGATCCTCCACCACCACTGAATGATGGAGCCATAGGTGAGCTTGGATTTGGGGAATTATTAATTGGATTTTGAGATCCCGATCCCGAGCATGCTCCTAAAATGATAGCCGCCCAGATCACTGCGCATAGTGTTGGAAATAAATTTCGCATGTCCTTCCTCCTTGGCCAGCCTCGCTACATTGAATGCTACAACAAATTACAAAACAATGCAAGAGGCGCCATCGATTTTTTTCTGCATATTGGGAGAAGTTGTGAAGAAAATCCTTATATTTGTAAGGGCTGTTGGAAACAATCTGATGAAAATCAAATTATTCGATTGACGAATTTATATCTTACGTTTATCCTATAACCCTCCCTTCCACCTTGGCTGGCAAAATTTAATTAAGGAGTAACGTAATGGCAAACAGAATCAACTGGTTCGAGATTCCGTCGACGGATTTCGAGCGCGCGTGCAAATTCTATGGGGAGATATTCGGCGCGGAGCTCCAGCGTATGGATATGGGCGATGCCAACATGGCGATGTTTCCAGACGAGGACGGAGTAACCGGCGCGGTCATTTATCATCCTGACTGCAAACCCGCTCCCGGCGGACCGCAGCTTTACCTCAACGGCGGCGAAGACCTTTCGGGTGTTCTTGATAAGGTCGAAAGTGCCGGTGGGACAATTGTCCAGCCAAAGACGCTCGTAAATGAGCAGA
>DASWIV010000096.1:0-8992 GCA_036397475.1 bacterium | reverse complement strand
TATATAAAATATGTTATCTGCTAGAATCGCGTGGCTTTTTAATTCGAAAATCATTGGATATTATTCATGGGCGGTAATTATCCGCTTAATGAACAGTGGAAGTTTTTAAATCGATTGGAGATAAATAGTCCTGAAAAATGCCAAGAGACATACCCGTAGGCAACGGTTCCCTTCTGATAAATTTTGATTCTGATTACTTCATTCGCGATATTTATTATCCGCATGTAGGGCAGGAAAACCACACGGTCGGCCACCACAGCCGGTTCGGGGTGTGGGTCGATGGAAAATTCGGATGGGTACACGACACAAGCTGGGAGAAGAAGTTACGCTACGCGAAAGGAACACTCGTTACCGATGTTGAGCTTCGGAACGAAGAGCTGGGTCTGGAGATCGTTTCGGAAGACTGTGTAGATTTCAATGACAATATTTTCCTGAGAAAAATCAGCGTAAAAAACCTGGAAGACAATCCGCGGGATGTCAGGCTATTTTTCGCGCAGGATCTGAATATCGCTGGAAACCCGGTCGGCGACACTGCGTACTACGAACCGGAACGCCGGGCGGTGTACCATTACAAGGGGCATCGATGGTTCCTTATCAACTGCGCCAAGGAGTCGCCGTCCGGAATTATATCCGGAATTAACCAGTGGGCTGTCGGGGACAAAAAGACCAAGGGCATGGAAGGCACGTGGCGCGACGCCGAGAACGGGCAGTTATCGGGAAACGCGGTCGCGCAGGGAAGTGTGGATTCATGTGTAGCTCTGCATCTTAACCTGCCGAAAAAAGGACAGACAGTCGGATGGTACTGGATCGCGGTGGGGAATGATTTCGAGGAGGTTACATTCCTCAACCGGCTGATCAGGCAGAAGGAGCCTGTCAATTTTCTAGAGCGGACCCGGCATTACTGGAAGCTCTGGGTCAATACCGATATGACGGCGGGAATCTCCGACAAGGCTGAGATCTGTAATTTATATGAGCGCAGCCTGCTGGTTCTCAGGACACAGATCGACAACAAGGGAGCGATAATCGCGGCGAATGATTTCGATTACGCTTATCATTTCAGGGACACATATTCGTATATGTGGCCCCGGGATGGCGCGCTGGTAATTTCGGCTCTGATGGAAGCGAATTACTCGATGCTGTCGAGGAACTTTTTCAATTTCTGCCGGGACACGATAACAGACGAAGGATACCTGCTGCATAAATATAACCCGGACGGATCGCTGGCATCATCATGGCATGGATGGTATGCCGATGGAAAAAAGCAGCTTCCGGTACAGGAAGACGAGACTGCGCTTGTCATCTGGGCGCTTAAGCAGCATTTCGAAAAATTCAAGGATGTGGAATATATACGTCCGGTTTATAAGCCGGTGGTAAAGCGTGGCGCAAAATGGATGGCGTCGTACACCGACCATGAAACAGGACTTCCGCTCCCGTCGTTCGACCTGTGGGAAGAACGCCGCGGGATCCTCGCGTGGACAGTCGGGGCGACATGGGCGGGACTTAGCGCAGCGGCTGAATTTTGTGAAGCATTCGGGCAGTTCGATAAAGTTGAAAAATACGCCAGCGCGGCGGACAGGATAAAAAAAGGAGCTGACAGGCATCTCTGGAGAGAGGATCTCGGCAGGTTTTTGCGGATGATCAATTTCGGCCCTGCCGGAAATGTGGATGCGGATCTGACGATCGATGCGTCGGTATCGGGGCTGTGGATGTTCGGAATGTACGATGTCAACGACGAGAGAATCGTCAGGACGATGGAGTCGATGGAGAAAAGGTTGTGGGTCAAAACGGATATCGGAGGTATCGCGAGATACGAGGGCGATCCGTACCACAGAATCGGCGAAGATACCGAGCAGGTCCCGGGGAATCCATGGTTCATCTGCACACTATGGCTCGCCAGGTATTACGCCCTCAGGGCGAAAAATAAAAATGACCTGAAGGAAACAGAAGCATTACTTGAGTGGACATGCCGCCATGCTTACCCGAGCGGAATATTATCCGAACAGCTTCACCCGTTCACCGGGGAGCCGGTTTCGGTCAGCCCGCTGACGTGGAGCCACGCTGCGTTTGTTTCGACTGTTCACGAATACAAAAAAGCGCTGGACAGGATAGAGAGTGGTAAATAATTTTAGTCCCGGTAAATATTAATGTAGAATGTAAATTGGTTGTGATTCTGAATGGGTGGTTATTTTCTCAATAAACGTTAATAATTCACTTTCCAAAACACGAACTTAACAAGGAGTTTCAATAGATGGAATTAGCGATAATAGGCCTTGGAAAAATGGGCTTGAATATGGTCGAGAGGCTGACAAGGGACGGCCACACTGTCTATGGGTATTCACGGAGCAAAAAGCATAAGGCCGCTGTCGCGGAACGGGGCGGCATTCATCCCGATTCATACGAAGAGCTGGTGACGTCACAGAAGCAGACCCCGAAAGTTGTCTGGCTGATGGTGCCTGAAGGCGATCCTGTGGATGAAAATATCGAAGCGGTCCTGCCATATATGTCGAAAGGCGATGTGATAATCGATGGCGGGAACACGATGTACAAGGACACCAAGCGCAGATTTGAATATGTAACCGGAAAAGGGCTTCATTACATGGACGCCGGAACGTCGGGCGGTGTCTGGGGACTGGAAGTAGGCTACTGCCTGATGGTCGGTGGGACAAAAGAGGCATTCGAAATAATGGAGCCGATCTACAAATCTCTCGCTCCTCCAGACGGATACCTTCACTGCGGCCCTGCCGGAGCCGGGCATTATGTGAAAATGGTGCATAACGGGATCGAATACGGAATGATGCAGGCGTACGCCGAGGGATTCCAGATACTGGAACACAGCGAATACGACCTGAACCTTGAAAAAGTTTCACATCTCTGGAACCAGGGAAGCGTTATCAGGTCGTGGCTGTGTGAACTTGCGGAGTTGATGTTTGCGGAAGACACTCATCTTGAAAATATTACCGGATTCACGCAGGATTCGGGAGAAGGAAGATGGACAGTTCAGGAAGCTATCGATCTGAGCGTCCCTGCCCCTGTCATTACGCTCTCATTGCTGACGAGGTTCCGCTCAAGGCAGAATGAATCGTTTTCGGATAAATGTGTGGCGGCTTTGCGCAGGCAGTTTGGGGGACATTCGGTACAGAAGAAGCAACAGGTGGAAAGTAAATGAGCATGAAGACTCTTGTCCCTAAGTTAGATGCGAAAAAGGTTATACCGACCGCGGTCGAAGTTCCCGATCCCTGTATAGCAGTAGTGTTCGGAGCGAGAGGTGACCTGGGCAGACGCAAACTCTGGCCGGCTTTTTTCAACCTGTTCCTGGATGGACTGGTTCCGGAGGGATTCGCTGTACTTGGACTCGGGCGGAAGGAATTCTCGCGGGATCAGTTTCTCAACGATATCAGGGAGGATATCCAGAAATATTCACGCTCGAAACCGGACGATGATACGTTCAAGCAGTTTTCGGAGTTTGTGTATTACTGGCAGGGGGATTTCAAACTGCCGGAGACTTTCGAGGCGTTACACAAATATCTCGGTGAGCTGGACGCAAAGCATAAAACAAACGGAAACCGTGTAATTTATCTCTCATTGCCCCCGACAGTCACTCTCACCATTCTGAAGAGCCTGAAGGAAGCGGGAATAGTTTCCGATCCTCATGAAGGTCCATGGACCAGGGTTATTTTCGAAAAGCCTTTCGGGCTGGGACTGGATTCCGCGAAGGAATTGAATTATGAAGTGTCTCAGATGCTGGATGAGAGCCAGGTTTACCGAATCGACCACTATCTGGCTAAAGAAACAGTCCAGAATATATTAGTGTTCAGGTTCGCGAATACATTGTTCGAGCCGGCGTGGAACCGCCAGCATATCGATCATGTACAGATCACGATGGCTGAGGATTTCGGGGTCGGATCGAGGGGCGACTTTTACGAAGAGGTCGGCGTACTCAGGGATGTGGTTCAGAACCATCTTCTCCAGGTAATGGCATTGATAGGAATGGAGCCGCCGGTCTCACTTGAAGCGGACGCAATCCGGGATGAAAAAACAAAAATCCTGAGAGCGGTACGCCCGATGAGTCCGGAAGAATTGATCCGCAATACGGTCAGGGGACAGTACCGTGGATACAGGGAAGAGAAAAACGTAAATCCGTATTCACAGACCCCGACATTCGCAGTGCTGCGATTGTTTGTCGATAACTGGAGATGGCAGGGCGTACCGTTTTACATCAGGACAGGAAAATTTTTAAAGGAAACGGTTACCGAGGTGGTTGTCCAGTTCCACGAGACTCCGGCGAGCCTCTTCAGGAACACGACATTCGGGCAGGAGCATGTCCCGCAGGTTCTGACACTGAGACTGCAGCCGAACGAAGGAATAAATTTATCGTTCATGATCAAGCATCCGGGACCGAGCATGATCGTCCAGAAGGTGCAGATGAAATTCGACTACATGGCGCAGTTCGGCTACAAGCCGGCGGAAGCATATGAGAGAGTAATTCTGAACGCAATGCAGGGAGACCCGACATTGTTTGTCCGGTCGGACGGTGTCGAAATTCAATGGCAGATCGTCACGCCGATACTTCACGCGTGGGAAGAATCCCCGGCGACCGATTTTCCGAACTACGATCCCGGCTCGTGGGGGCCAAGTGCGGCAGAACAACTGATCGCGCGCGACGGCAGGATCTGGCTTACCAGGTAATGGCTATTCCGGAAAACAGAAGGATTTTTATCGCTGCCAATCACGAGGAAGCGAGCCGTACAGCCGCGAATATTTTTGTAAAGGCTGCTAAGTCCGCGGTGGAAGATCATGGGACTTTCAGGGTAGCACTGTCCGGAGGGGGAACCCCAAAAAGAATGTACGAGCTGCTGGTGTCAGATGAATTCGGCGGAGAAATTCAGTGGGACGCTGTCCAGATATACTTCGCGGATGAGAGATGTGTCCCACTCGACGATGACGAAAGCAATTACAGGCTTGTGAAGGAAACAATACTCAACGAAGTTTCTATCCCGGAAAATCAGATCCATAAGATGTACGATGGGGAAATTCCACTGGAAAAAATTCCGGAGATCATCGGCCGGGAATATAACAACCGTCTGGATATGATAGTGCTTGGGATGGGAGACGATGGGCACACAGCATCGCTGTTTCCAGGCTCGGAAATTTTCGATGGATACGTCGGAAAGGTCGCGGTTATAAGCGGACCCAAACCGCCAAATCCGCGTGTGACCATTACGCCCGGGGTAATGGAGGAGGCTGCCGAATTATTGATGATCGCGACGGGAGCTGGCAAAGCGTTCGCGGTACAGGCAGCACTGGAAGGGATTCTGGATGCAAGGCAATGTCCGGCACAGATTGCAAGAAGGGGAATCTGGGTTCTTGATGAGGGATCGTCGGGAAACCTCGCCAAGCAATAAAATCACTGATAGATCTGAATTAATTTTCTGCTGCCTCTTTCCATCAATAATCAATTAGTCTTAAGCCCTTCTAACATGCTGATCCAGGTTTATATGTGAAAATATCAACGGGAGCCGGGAACAGATTCATCATTTGGTATATTCATGTAGTGTTTAATGGTAATTTTTCGATAGAAGTACAAGTTTGAAATCTCATATATTCATTTATTTACATTTAACCACCGTTAAATCAAGTCCGCTTGTGATTTAAATCACATATGTAGCTTGACTACATCCTCGTACCTCCATATAATGACTCTGAACAGCACCTTGTGAAGAAAAGCGCAAATTTCAGAGGTTTCGTATGAAAATCGCTCTCCTCGTTAAATACTGCCCCGACAGTGAAGCCCAGATTGATGTTGAAGATGGGAAACTGCAGACGTCGGGTGTCAAATATTCAGTCAGTCCGTACGATGAATACGGTTGTGAAGCCGCACTGCAGATCCTTGAAAAAAAAGGTGACGGGGAGATTATCCTGTTCTCCCTTGGACCGGAAAAAAATAACAAGGGACTTAAAGACGAACTTGCCCGTGGAGCGCACAGGGCGATCCACATTTCATCGCCTGAAGAAGAGACCTGCATCGCGAGGATCGCCCCACAGATAGCGGCGGTTTTGAAGGAAGAGAATCCCGATGTAATTTTCTGCGGCTGGAAGGGAATAGATTTCGATTGCGGCATAACCGGAACTGCGGTCGCAGAGGTAATGGGACTTCCACATGTAGCGATGGTGAACGAGCTTGAAGCTGTGGACGGCAAGATTATCTGCCACAGGCAGGTCGATGGGGGTGAAGAAGTTATCGAGGTGACACTCCCGGCAGTTATAACGATTGGAAAAGGCAAGAAAGAGCCACGGTACCCGTCGCTGAAGGGAATCATGGCAGCAAAAAAGAAGCCAATTGGTGAAAAAAGCGCTGAAAGCCTTGGACTCAAACTCCCCGACGCAAAATCGAAGTATGTACATTTTGAAAAGCCCCCGGCGAAGCAGGCGGGCAAGAAATTTGAAGGGCCCGAGGCTGTCGCGGAAGTTGTACGTCTTTTGCACGAGGAAGCGAAAATCCTCTGATCCTGCGAACACTTTTTTAGGAATGGAAAAATACAAGGAATATAAAATGGCAAACGACATTCTTGTAGTAGCGGAACACCGTGGTGGGGAGCTCAAAAAAATAACGTCGGAATGTATCGGTGCAGCTAAAAAACTGGCGGAATCGTTCGGCGGCGAAGTCCACGCTGCGGTGGCTGGCAACGGCACAAGCGGAATCGCGGAAGAAATTTCAAAATATGGCGTCAAGGTCACGTATTTCAACGATCCGAAGCTGGCGGATTACACGTATGAAGGATATTGCCAGGCACTTGTTCCCATAATTAAAGAAAGAGATTATGCGGTAATTGTGATGGGAGCCACACCGACAGGTCGAGACCTGTCAGCTACCCTAGGCGCGAGAATAGGGGCAGCGGTCGGAACGGATTGTACGGGATTCAGTGTCGACGGGGGGAAGCTGGTAGTTACGCGTCCGATATATGCCGGAAAAGTCGTTTCTAAAATGGAATTGCTCACCAGGCCGGCCATTATGACGATTCGCCCGAATACATTTGCACCCGCGGATGAATCCGGTGGCGGGTCGGTTGAGACAGCGGCGTGCACTATCGGTGATCTTGGTGTGGTCATTCGTGAGGTAGTTCAGAAAGCAGCGGGAAAAGTCGAACTTACAGAAGCCGACATAGTTGTTTCAGGCGGACGTGGCATAAAAGAACCCGGCAATTACAAGATGATCGAGGACCTCGCGGAAGTATTAGGCGGAGCCGCGGGAGCTTCCAGGGCGATTGTCGACGCCGGCTGGGTCGATCATTCCCACCAGGTTGGACAAACGGGAAAAACCGTCAGCCCGAAATTATATATTGCCATCGGAATATCCGGCGCGATCCAGCATCTGGCGGGGATGTCATCGAGCAAAGTGATTGTCGCGATAAACAACAATCCCGACGCGGCGATTTTCAAGGTAGCCGATTATGGAATTGTAGCGGATGCACTTGTCGCGGTCCCGATGATGACAGAGGAATTCCGAAAGTTACTGGCACCCGTATAACCCCGGATCAAGATTTTTATTTTCTTCCAACATCGGCCCCTTACGCGCGAGCCGATGTGCCAACGCTGTGGAAGCGAATCTCCGAGATCGCAATGTCAGGGATTCCATGTGCCGAAACAGGCAGCTTTGGAATTTCTGTTCTTTTTGCAGGTAATCTCTGATACGATAAGTGGCATGAGGGAAATAATCCTTATACTGATTACGCTGCTGTCAGTGGCTTGCACGTCGAACGGGGGGAAAGGCAGCAAGGATTTTCCAGTAAAACCGGAATCCGAGACCGAGCCAAGAGATAACAGCGACACTGTCAATGAGGAGCACCCGTACGGGGACCTCTCACTTGGCGATGCCGAGTACGGGAGAGTATATTTTTTCGCGGAAACACACGGACGATGCTTACGCTGCCATACTTTAAATGGTGAAGGCGAACCGGGCACGTGGCCACTCGACGATACCGGGCTCCGTCGCGATCCCGAATGGCTCGCGGAATTCATTGATAATCCAAGGATCCTGCGTCCGGAAGTAGCGACAATGCCGCCGTATCGTCTCGATGATACTGCCACAATCGCAGATATTGTCGCATTTCTGATGACCCTCAGAACACCGGTCGAGCATCCTGAACAAACGGATTTTGCGCCTCCCGGCGAGTTGGAACATATTCCCGAAAAGAGCGATGCGCCGGATACGTCGGAATACAAATCCAGGAAGTTTCACCAGGATATCACCGATCCCAGTTTGAATTTTTCTCCGTTGTGCATCGGATTTTACGGTGACTATGAAATTGTCGCGGGATACGTAAGCGGCGTGCATATATTCAAACTCACGGATGACAACAATTTCGAGTGGATAAACATGGTCGAGACCGACGGGGAAGCGTACTACCTCGATGTGACCGAAGACGGCATCTGTTATGTAGCGGATGGATCCGACGGAATTGTCGTGATCGATCTCGAACCGATCGAGGATGCGCATATTATCGACCGGTACGAAACGTCGGCGGACGCTATCAGCGTAACGGAGATCAACGGATACATTTCCGTGATCGTTAACGACTGGAGCGGGGACGGTCCACACACAGAAAATATCAAGACGGGAACATACGGGGATCGATCGGGGAGCGAGACCGGCGGTGGAGGAGCCGGGGACGGGGACGAAGTCGATCACACGCCAATCGCTGATAGCGACTCATTTTTATCACAGCTCGATTTCCAGAGTTACTGCCTGCTGGAAGGATACCTCTACGTTATCGACACCGAGGGCAACCTTGTGATCTACGATTCGCTTGACCCGTACAGCGGGGAGATAGCATCGACTTTTGTATCGGATAAAGCTGGAGGGATCGTTGTGGATTACCAGTATGCGTATATAACAACGCAGGATGGTTTTCAGATCTTCGACATCGATCCGCCTGAAGATGTCAGCCGTGTGGGTGAACTGGAGGTAGATGGCTTCCTTAACCAGTTCCAGGTC
>DASWIV010000095.1:0-5641 GCA_036397475.1 bacterium | reverse complement strand
GAAGTTGATGCTCTGGCGGACTTTACACGTCACAACGGGCGTTCAATTCAAAACAGACAGTCCCTGCTCCGATCCTTCATTAAACACAGCCCGCTTTTTTTACGCCTTAAATAGGACTTTACTTATGCAGGGAGCAATAGCTGACACAATGGGTCTAGGCAAAACTATTCAAGTAATAATGGCATCTAGAGCTTTATTTCAGCAAGGCAAAGTTAAAAGTGTCTTAATAGTCTGTCCAAAGAGCGTTGTATACAATTGGGAACGGGAATACGAAAAATGGTCTCCTGAACTTCATTCTATAACAGTTTATGGGTCCGTTGCTGAACGAGAAGCAATGTGGCGAAGAAATAAGCATGTCTATATCACCACGTATGAATCCTATAAAAATGATTGTCAAGGGGAGTCAATTCCTCCAGGAAGAGAGTCATTTGATTTGGTGGTCATCGACGAATGCCAGAGGATAAAAAACCGGCATACAGCGAGGAGTATATTAATCAAATCTATTCCCTGCAAAAAACGGTGGGCATTGAGTGGGACTCCTGTGGAAAACAAGATTGAAGATTTGGTGAGTATATTTGGCTTTATCTATCCTGGACTTCTCAAAGACCATTTGGGCGAAAGCCGAATTAAAACCCTAATAAAACCTTATTTTCTAAGACGAAAAGCAGAAGATGTAATTGATCAATTCCCCGAGTTAATTTCAATTACTGATGAGGTAGACCTAACGGTCCGCCAAAGGGAAGAACACAGTAGATACTATGATGAACAAAGAAAAGTTTTGAAGCGATTAGGCGATTCTGCAACCAGAGACCATGTTTTCGCAGCTATTCAAAAATTGAAACAAATATGTAATTTTGACCCTAAGACAAAAGATAGCAGTAAGATCGAGTTACTTCTAGATAGGTTAGAAGATGCACAAACGAACAATAAAAAATCACTTATATTTTCTTGGTTTAAGGAATTTGGAGTAAATGATATCTTGCCTAAGATAAAAAAGAAATATAACGTTCTAACTATTACTGGCGATACTCCTGAGCCTGAACGGCAGAAAAATATTAAAAAATTCATGAATGACGGAATGGAATACTCAATTTTATTAGCCACATTGGGTTCGATGCGAGAGGGTGCAAATCTACAAAGAGCCAGCTATGTATTCCATTTTGATCATTGGTGGAATCCGGCAGTACATGATCAAGCTACAGGAAGGGCTCGTAGAATAGGTGGAGAGGCTAAGGTATTCGAATACCACTTCTGGACAAAAAATACTATCGAAGGAAAAATTCGTAAAATTTTAGAAAGAAAGCTCGAATTATTTGCCCGTGTAATTGACGATGAATCGAAAATTACCGTAAGTTCATTTTCGGATGAAGAACTATTTGGATTATTTGATCTAGATGCACCAACTACAAAACGCAAGAAAACTAGTGACGATTTTGACAGGATGCTACCAGAAGATTTTGAAAAAAGTGTCCTTAGAATATTTGAAAATTTTGGTTACAAAGCAAGCCTAACTAAAGCTTCAAGTGACGGTGGAATCGATATAAATTTATCAAGACCTTCATTTGGCAAAGTGGAGAAATCAATAGTACAGTGCAAAAGGTACTCCAATACTATAGGAGTTAAAGCTATCAGAGAATTCATGGGCGTGATATTAGCCGATCGTTCTATTGCTAAGGGTTATTTTGTCACATCATCTAACTTTTCTAAGCAAGCTGTTGAATTAGCGGAAGATAGCGGTCAGATTGAGTTGATTGATGGCATAAGATTAAAAGAACTAGCAACCTACGGATCTGATTCTGGCTAGCCTAAGAACCCAGATTATTGCTGTCATATGGTAATGCTGCAGATAATACTATCACAATTCATTTGGATCCCAGTTGCCGTCAGGACCGCCGAAGCAGCCCATTCGTGACCGGTTCTCTTCATCAGTCTCGTTTGGATCTCCCGACGGTGACCCGGTATCATCCCAGTCGATAAAATTCGGATCCCCGTACTCCGCCTGCGAACCGCTCATGAACGTGTAATCGTACGCCGCGATCAAGCTTGCAAGCCAGGGCGTGAAAATGGTCGCTGGCGGGGAGTGGTAAATGCGTATCCCGAGATTCGCGTTCCCAGTTAAAGAATATACCTGCTAAGGTCCGTATCCTTGGCGATATCCCCGACCTGGTTGTCCACATATTCCCTGTTTATAACAATCCGCGCCAGTTGAAGGTCCGGACCTTCAAAAGAAACCTCATCAAGCACTCTTTCAAGAACAGTCGATAACCGACGTGCGCCGATATCCTCGGTTTTCGTATTCACATCGGTAGCGATTTCCGCGAGAGCTTCGATTCCGTCTTCCGTGAATTCTATGGTTATTCCTTCAGTACCAAGTAACGCCGCGTACTGCTTCGTCAGCGCATTTTCAGGCTCGACCAGGATCCGCTTGAAGTCATCTTTCGAAAGTGAGTCGAGCTCTACCCGGATAGGAAATCGTCCCTGGAATTCGGGAATCAGGTCGGACGGTTTGCTCATGTGAAATGCCCCGGCAGCTACAAACAGAATAAAATCCGTTCTGACCGGACCATATTTTGTGGTGACATTCGTGCCTTCGACAATCGGCAGGATATCTCTCTGGACACCTTCGCGCGACACATCCTGTCCGGCGCCCTTCTCTCTTACCGCTATCTTGTCGATCTCATCCACAAACACAATTCCATGCTCTTCCACCCGTTTAATAGCGATACGGATAATGGCATCCATATCCAGGCGTTTTTCGATTTCCTGGCTCTTGATGACTTCTCGCGCCTGATGTACCGGAAGCTTCCTGCGAGCCTTTTTCCGTGGAAGCATATCGCCAAGGAGTCCCTGTATCTGCATTCCCATATCCTCCAGGCCATGGGCGGACAGAACTTCCAGCCCGCCTGTAGACGTCTCAGTTACTTCCACCTCGATCAGGTCATCTTCAGCTTCGCCATTAAGAAGGCGTCCTTTATTCAATTCCCGAATGCGCCTGTGCTGTTCCTGAATTCTTTCCTCCGAATCGTCTATTTCATTTGTATCCTCATTAACCACTGTAAGTGGAGGCTGGGCATCGGCATCGTACGTGGTGTCACCGGGTCCGGGCATGGGAATTCCCCTGCGGGTTCTCGGCTTTCGTTTCTGAAGTCCTGTGAGCAGGTCGACCAGCCTTTCATTGAGTGCGTCAATTACATCTTTCTCGATTTCAGCCGTTTTTTCATCCTTTACCATCCTGACTGAATGGTCGACCAGGTCCCGTATCATTCCTTCGACATCCCGTCCGACATATCCGATCTCGGTGTATTTCGTGGCTTCAACCTTCACGAAAGGAGCGTTTGCAAGAATTGAAAGGCGCCTGGCGATCTCGGTTTTGCCGACACCGGTCGGGCCAATCATCAGAATATTTTTCGGGATAATTTCCTCTCTCTGTTCCTGTGGTAACTGAGCCCTGCGATAACGGTTCCTGAGGGCAATCGCTACCGCACGCTTGGCCTTGTCCTGCCCGATGATGAATCGGTCAAGCACCGCCACAATTTCCTTCGGGGTAAGTCCCGGGACAGCAGTTTTTTTATTTCCAAGATTTAACATTGTTAACTCACGCTCTCAATAGTGACATGGTCGTTCGTGTAAATGCAGATTTCAGACGCGACCTTGAGTGATTCCTCCGCTATCTCTCTAGCCGATTTACCTGTGTGCCTGAGCATTACACGTGCAGCGGCAAGGGCGAATCCTCCGCCCGATCCGATCGCGACAGCCTCGCCGTCGGGCTGCAGAACTTCGCCCGATCCGGAAATGAGCAGTATGGTGTCCTTGTCCCCGGCTAAAAGCATGCTCTCGAGCCGCCGGAGGTATTTATCCATTCGCCATTCTCTCGCGAGCTCGACAGCTGCCCTGGGGAGATTTCCACGATATTCGTCCAGTTTCGCCTCAAACCGCTCGGCCAGTGTCTGGGCGTCCGCGACAGCACCTGCGAATCCGATAAGGACCTTATCATTATGAAGTTTCATGATTTTTTTCGCGGTACTTTTCATGATCTGGGTACCGAAGGTGACCTGTCCGTCGGCTGCAAGGGCAGTCTCGCCGTTCAGGCGTACACCTATGACTGTAGTGCCATGAAATTGTTCCATTTTTCTTATGCGCTCCGAAAACGTCTCAAAAACATATCCCCGATCATTCCGAGGATATTGAATTATAGCACAGCGTATTTATGAAAAAGCTCGAATTACTCAGGGTCATCCGTCTCTCCGGAACCTACTATCTCTCCGGTGTTGGAATTAATTATCGGATCCCCGGTTCTTCCCGAGTGGTTCACCCTGACAACCCATGTGTCATAATCGAAATCGGGCGACCATTCCTCTGTATGGCATCGGAGGCAGATTTCTTCAGGAACATCACCTGTGAACGGGATATCGACCGGGTTGTCCGGAGGAAGCGCAGAGTCAGCATCATAAACTCCAGCTTCAATCGATTTCTCCCTGACATGGGTGGCAGCGGGACCATGGCATGCTTCACAGCCGATTGTAGCAAGATGAGGGTCAAGATCGAAACTGCGGAATCCTGTGGGCTGCCCATAGCCTGTCGAATGGCACTGGATACAATCCGGGTTCTGCTGGTCCTCGACACTCAGCCTGCTGAATGCCACCCCGTGGGTCATCCTCGCTTCGGTTTCCAGCCCTAATGAACCATGGCAATCGTGGCAGAAATTCTCGCCGGCATAGCCCGTAACCACATCGATCAAATCGGGACTGGATGCACGCTGGAATGGATTGCCTGGATCGGCGTCGAATTCAGACCTCCTGGACCTGAGTTCATCCTTGAAATCAACCAGCAAAAGCGTCATGTCAGTGTCTGTGGGCTGTGTAGTGTCCAGGTCAATTCTCTCATTCTCATAGTCTGTAATTGTGCCATCCGGTTCAAAATCGATACGGATACGTCCAAGGTGTTTTCCCTGGTCGCCCATAATTACTGCCAGTGTATTTCCATCGTTAAGTGTTCGAGGTTCTACCGCGGAATGGGATGAAAAATCATGGCCCTGTACGATAAAATCGATCTGGGGAAACATCTCCGCGTAAGCATCAATAGCAGCCTGACGATCATCGGCAAGCAGGATTATATAATCAGCGCCTTCTTTATCCATGGCGTCCAGTACGTCGGGAAGGACCGCAGCCGGGTCTTTCACGACAGGTAATTCTTCGGCGTCAGCCGGTCGAATCGTTTCGATTGTTATGCCGGTGATCCCGACCTTCAAGCCTTCAATATCTTTTATGATATAAGTTCGTGTTATCGGATGATCCAGGTTATCGTAAAGGTTGGCGGATACAAACATTCCGCCATAGGTGGCGTCCCATTCGCGCAGCTGGTTGATGGAGATTCTCGTCTCCGCCGATCCGAGATTCACAGCGTCGTATCCAAGCAGTTTATATCCCTTGAGGAGCCATTCGGTTTCAAATAATCCGTAGCCTGTCGACGACGATGTGAATGAACCGGCGTCGATAATAAGTTCCGGGTAAATTACGTCCTGTTTTATGACGGCGGCTCTGCGGGAAAGTCCGCCCAGTGGAATCCGGCAGCCGCACGGAAACATGCGTCCTACAGTTGCGGCCGTGTAATATATTCTGAGGTGGGGAGGGAAGGTTCCATG
>DASWIV010000094.1:0-11211 GCA_036397475.1 bacterium | reverse complement strand
CCCAGTACCTTGTTTCCAGCATGTAAGCGATCATGTAATCGGAGAGCAGATTCAACTCGCTTTCGCTGCCCGCGGAAAAAACCATGAGCGGCTCGGTCGAGTGATGGTCGATTGAAATCGCCTGGACACCATCAAGGTTCTGGATAAAGAACCAGATGTCGGGTTTTCCGGATTTTTTCGTGAACAGGTCAGATATGCTCTGAAGTCCACCGAAATAATGTGCAAGATCCGCGTCCCGCCATTCACGGCCGACGGCTCTTGTGTAATCGTTAAACTGGTCCATGTCTACGGCTATGACGATGTCTGACGCCGGGTCGATATAATTCAGGGCGGCAGAATCCTCATCCAGCGCCATGGCTGGGGTTAACATCCCCATTGCCATAAGCATGATTCCCATTAATATGCAGATATTCCTCATTTTTTCTCTCCTCCATTCCTCTTGAATGGTTGAACTTATTTTAATCTGTAATAGTTTAATAAATTACAGGGCTATGTAGTATATGAACAGAGATGCCGGTAGTCAATTGACCGCGGCGGCAACCAATGAAACGTCAACATTTTTTGCTGGTATAATTGTCACCAGGGATAAATTCGATGCAGAAACTAAAATACATTATCGCTTTCCTTACGATTGCCTGCCTCACAATTGGTTGCGCCGGGAACGAAAATACTTCCAGTGAGCCTGATGTCGAACGGATTCTGGCTCCCGAAAGCGAGGAGCAGATCGATCCGGTTGAAGATCCTGTTTCCGCTTTTGGACTTGAGGAATTACGCGACCACCTTGAACAGGACCCAACCGACCTTAACGCCCGGTTCTCTTATCTTGTAGGACTGGATTCGGCAGAAGAATATATGCTCGCACTTGAACAGGCCGAGATCATTGGCGGAATTGAAGAGGATAATCCATACCGGGCGGTCGCGTGGATGAACTACGCTAACATCGTGAACGACCATCCCGGGTCTCTCGTCGGCGACAGGGATACACTGGTTAACATGGCGATCGAGGGATTGAACATCTGCCTGGATCTTGAGCCATCAAATATTCCCGCTCACATTGAGCTCGGGAAACTTCTCAGGGACAATGGCGATTCGGAGTCCGCACTCCATCATTTTGCCATTGCATTGGCAGGAGGGGAAATCGGGTACGAGATCCGTACCTGGATGGCAAAACAATATATCTCACAGGGTGATTTTTTTAAGGCACGTAGTCACCTTGAAAAGGCTCTGGCTCTGGCTGAAGCTGAAGGCGATCCTGAATCCGCGGCTGAAATCAATTCTCTTCTGTCTGAACTTGATTGAACCCGTCGGGAAGCGCCTCGGTTTTTTCCAGCAACTCTTCCAGTTTTTCCGGCAGGATCAATTCATCAATTTTCCAGGCGCCATCTTCCCTGACCAGGATAAACTGAAACGGAAGTTCGACACCGTCACGCATTACATCCTTGAAAATGTGGTCCAGGTCCGGGATTGCGTACACCCTCTCCAGGTCGCCGGGATTTTTTTCTCCGATTATTACCCTCGCGACCACCTTTACACTGTTGTCCGCATGCGAAAAAGTCTCGTAGGTTGTCTTAAATTCAATGTATTGAGTGAATTGTATAAAATTCGGATCATTGAACAGGTGTTCGAAATATCCAATGAACCACCCCAGGTTTTCATCCTTGAACGAGGTTATTGAATCGTGGTGGTTTTTCCTGAAATTCTCCGTAATGATATCATCGAGGTTATCCCGCTGAGCGCTCTTCTCATTAGATAGTATACTCAGGTAATCCTGCACGACGAACACCGGGCGTCTCGAGCCGCAGGCGGTGAGGATCAGTCCCGTTAACATTAACAGGATTAATACCGGCAGGATTTTTACCTTCAAGATTTTTCTTCGCACTACTTAATTATACATTAACTGTCGACATTGCTCTGGCAATTGCGTTATCGAGGTCTTCGATCAGGTCTTTTACATCCTCGCAACCTACAGAGATCCTGATCAGATTGTCCGTAAGTCCCTGCGCATCGCGGATGTCTTTAGCTACTCCGGAATGCGTCATGCTCGCCGGATGCTGGATCAATGAATCAATTGTCCCCAGGCTGACGGCAAGAACAAATAATTCCGTCTGCCGAAGAAGCTCTTTTGCCGCTTCAAATCCGCCTTTCAGCTCGAACGTGATCATTCCGCTGAAGCCCGACATCTGCTTCCTTGCAGTTTCATACTGGGGATGCGACGGCAGTCCAGGGTACATGACTTTTCCAACATCAGGATGAGCTTCGAGATATTTCGCGATCCGCAATCCGTTCGAGTTATGCCTTTCCATACGGAGTGACAGGGTACGCAGTCCGCGAAGGAAGAAATACGCGTCGTGTGGCGATAAAACAGGTCCCGTATGGGACCTGTAGTCTTTTATTGTCGCAATATCTTCTTCGCATCCCATGACGCATCCGGCAATGATATCGCCATGTCCGTTTAAATATTTTGTTGCACTGTGAACTACAATGTTTGCGCCGAGTTCCAGGGGACGCTGGTTATAAGGTGTTGCGAAGGTGCTGTCGACAATAAACCTGATATTACTTTCGCGGCATAGTTGTGCTATAGCCGCGATATCCGAAACGGCGTTTGTTGGATTGGCGGGAGTTTCAATGAACAGAAGCCTGGTTTCCGGTCTGATCGCAGCCTTCACCGCATCCAGATTTGTTGTGTCGATCAGGGTAGTTTCGATTCCCCACCTCGGCAGCTGTTCGGCTATTATCCATGTGCTCGAGCCATATAATGTATTTCCTGCGATCACATGATCGCCAACCTCGACAAATGGAAGAATGCTGCCCTCTACAGCAGCCATGCCGCTTGAAAAGGCGAGTGCGCCCCGGGCATTTTCAAGATTCGCCAGGACCACTTCAAGCGTCTCGATTGTCGGATTTCCAAGCCTAGTATATACATGCCCTTCGGCTTCGTGCCTGAACAGCGACGCGCCATGGTCCGGACAATCAAATTTAAAAGTACTGGTGTAATAGATCGGCTGGCAGTGTGAATGTTGGGCTTTTTCATGTCCGTCCGCATGAATTTGTCTGGTGCAAAATCCAAGTTTTTTGAGGTCCATCGGAATGGCTCCCTTACGATGGTTAAGTGAGTTTTTAAGCCCGCCACATGAGACTGTACCACTATAATATCGTATTTTTCCAATAAATTTTGTGAATCACTTCACTTCCAGAAAATGCTTTTAAACCTGCAATCTTTTGGTAATATACTCATCCTTATGGATATTGATAAATCTACCTGGTCGTTCAATTCACACACATTCGACTGTTCGAAGCCACTGTTCATTGGCGTCCTGAACGTTACCCCTGACAGCTTCTCCGACGGCGGAAAATATCTCTGGAGAGAAGAAGCTGTCAGCCATGCCGTCGGTCTGATCAAGTCGGGCGCGGATATTATAGATATAGGAGGAGAATCGACCCGTCCGGGCTCCGATGAAGTTTCAGCCCGGGTAGAAATAGACAGGATAATCCCCGTTATCGAAGGGCTTGCGGAACTTAATGTGAATGTGCCTATTTCAATAGATACACGAAAACTGGAAGTCGCCGAAGTGGCTGTAAAATCCGGCGCTACGATTATCAACGATGTAAGCGCTTTAAGGGACAGCCAGGAAATGGGCAGCTTTATCGCAGAAAATGATCTTGGATTGATTCTGATGCATATGCTCGGACGTCCAAAAACCATGCAGATCGAACCGTCCTACGAAAATGTAATAGACGAGGTATCCGATTTTCTTGAAGAACGGCTCTCGTATGCTGAATCCTGCGGTGTCAAGTCAGACGCGATAGTGCTGGATCCCGGAATTGGATTCGGAAAACTTCTGGAACACAACCTGTCTATCATTAATAATGGAGCCAGCTTCAATAAGTTGAATCGTCCGATGCTGATCGGTCCTTCGCGAAAACGGTTCATAGGTGAGATCACCGGCAAAACGGTCGACAATCGAGAGCCGGGTACGATAGCCGCGTGTATAATGGCGCTTGAGGCGGGCTATAGGTTATTCAGAATTCACGAAGTGGATCAGGTGAAACAGGCAATCGATGTGGCGTGGGCATTAATGAATCCTGAAAGTACAATTATCAGCCATGTCTGATACACATATTCCACGAAATCACCGGCTGTCAGATATCTCCGGCGACCCGGTCCGGCTCAGGCAGTGCCGCATCGCGGTAGTTTCCTCGGATGACCTCCCCCATAAACAACCGTTCAATGGAAGCCTTAGAAAAGTAGATCTCGAGAATTCAGGTTACAAAAAAGCTGTCAGGGACATCAACATGTTCTACTGGGCGTCTCTGGAACAGGATGTTTATGGAAAAACGTACAAGGTAATGGACCTTGAACATATAGTCGCGATACCTGAAAATTCGGTCAATGGAAATATCAATGAGATAGCCGGCCATGTAGGATTCTGCATTGAGAAAGTGGGATTTCTGCACATTGTCGTTTTTCATGTCTGGCCGCTATGGACTGGTGCCGGAGTTGGGAAACAACTTCTCGAATTTACAAAGCAGGAAGCAATTGATAAAAATATCAACACCATTAAACTCGGTACCACAAACGATAATCTTCCTGCACTTTATTTTTATCAGAAAAATGGATTCGAAATTGAAGATGTAATTTCCGGCGAAGTGACCTCGTCACAGGGCTATGAACAGAAGGGATTTGCCGGCATTCCTGTTCGTGACGAGATCCATATGAAACTGACAATCCGGAGCTGAAGAGGTATGGCTTCAATCAAAAAGCATAAGTGCTACATCGGTGGCGAATTTATTGCCACAAAAGACCACCATCCAGTTTTAAATCCATACACTCTCGAAACAATCGCCGCCATGCCCCTCACTGGCGAAAACCTGCTCGATAAAGCACTGGACTCCGCCACAGATTCATTCAAAACGATTTCAAGCATGAAACGCTATGAGCGATCGGAGATCCTTCATCGAATCGAACAGGGCATCGGAAAAAATGCCGACGAACTGGCGAACCTGATTTGCGCGGAAGGCGGAAAACCGATCACGTTCGCGCGTGGGGAAGTATCCAGATCGAGAGTAACATCGAAATGGGCGGCTGAAGAAGCTGTCAGGTTCGGCGGCGAGCTTCTTCCACTCGACATTCATCCTGGAGCGAGGGACTTCACTTCCATTGTCAGGCGATTCCCGATCGGCGTTACCCTGGCTGTCAGCCCGTTCAATTTTCCCCTGAACCTGGTAATGCACAAGCTTGCGCCGGCAATCGCGGTTGGTTGTCCGGTGATAATCAAGCCATCGAGCGAAACCCCACTGACCGCCCTCAAACTGGCAGAAATCTGCCACGATGCCGGATGTCCCCCGGGATCGGTTAATGTAGTGCCATGCCGTGGAAGTGCATTTGAACGCCTCGTCAAAAATCAGGCACCTGCCATGCTTTCGTTCACCGGAAGCGCGGAAGTCGGCTGGAAACTGAAATCGGTTTCGGGCAGGAAACGGATAGCGCTGGAACTTGGAGGCAACGCCGGAGTTGTGGTCCATGAAGATGCGGATCTCGATTTTGCCGCCCGAAGAACTGCGTTTGGCGGATTCGCCCATGCGGGACAGGTGTGTATCGCGGTCCAGAGAGTATTCGTTCACGATAAAATCTATAAAAAGTTTCTTGAGATGCTTTTGAAAGAGTGCCGGAAAATTAAATCGGGCGATCCGGCTGATACGAAAACAGTTGTGGGTCCTATGATCACTCCTTCAGAAGCGGACAGAATCGAGGCGTGGATCGATGCCGCGATCGCTGACGGCGCTACTGTATTGCTCAAAGGCAAACGAAAGGGCTCGGTGGTATCGCCAACGGTGCTTTCGGACGTGAAGAAAAAATCGAGAGTGTACTGTGATGAAATTTTCGGGCCTGTTATTACCGTACATAAATACAAAACCTGGGACCAGGCAATTGATGGCGTGAACGATTCTATCTATGGTCTTCAGGCTGGAATTTTTACCAACGACATAAAACGGGTCAATCAGGCCTACAAGAGCATTGAAACAGGCGCTCTTATTGTGAACGATATTCCCACTGTACGGGTAGACAATTACCCCTATGGCGGCACAAAGGAGTCGGGAATCGGCAGGGAAGGCGTCAGGTGTACGATGGATGAGATGACCGAAGAACGGGTGCTGGTCCTGAGATTTTAATCCTCGAAGTAATCCTGTTTAGATTTCCCTCTGAATTTCAGTATGAAAGCGGTAGTTAGGCTGGTTGCGAGTACGACACCCATAACCACGGAGTACTCAGCGAGGGAGAATAATCCTGTTTCAAGTCCGAAAAGGGCAGCGATGATAGCGAAAGACAACTGATAATTAAACAGAATAGCACCATAGGTTGTCAGGGAATTTTTGTAATACTTGAACGGGAAGTAGCTTCCAAAATATTTCAGTCCAAAGGCAAGCGGCGCGAATAATAGAAACATTAGAATGTAGGAAATATTAAACTGGGAGAGGTCCATCTGAGCACCAGCATGGAAGAAGAAGACCGGAGCGAAGAAGCTGAAAACAATCGTGCGAAGTTTATCTTCAACCTCAAAGTGTTCCTTCATCAGGCTGCCCATCATTACACCGAAAACGAAACCGGTAAGTGCGGCGTGAACCTCGGATAAAGCTCCAATAAATATCAGGGCAAGCAATGTAAACAGGATGAATTTGACTTCCATCTCAACTACATTGCCTTTCCATCGTCCGAATAATATTGGACTGATTTTTGGTCCAAGAACAAAAATTAAAACGACACCAATTGCTCCAAACAAAAGGTTCCAGTCAGGCTGTATAAAGAATATTGTAAGAGATAAGATGGACAGGATGTCTACAATGCTTGCTGCTGAGAGGATGAATTGTCCGTCGGGGTATTTTAAAAGTCCTTTCTGTCTTAATGCCGGGAAAATTAAAGCCAGACTTGTAGTTGAAAGAGCGATTGACATCAGGATCGCCTTAAGATGCTCCATTCCAAGTAGTCGACTTACAAGATATATGCCTCCAAATGGAATAATAAAGCTGGAAATTCCTACGACTGTGCTTTTCCCGAAATTCTTCTTGAGTATGGGGAGGTCAACTTCGAAACCGGCGATGAACATCAGAGTGATAAGACCGAATTCAGAAATGAATTCCAGCCATTCAGCCTGGTATACGCCGACGACATTACGTGCGAAAACTCCCATCAGGATTTCAAGGACCGCGACTGACAGGCTGAATTCGATCGCGAGCACGCCAGCAATCGCTATCAGTAATCCGATCACAAATGACTGGGTGAATTCCGGCGGTGTGTTTCCTTGATTTTCCATTAAAATTTCTCAGGTTAATTATACAACAGAAGGACGACTGAACGAATCGGGGAAAAATTAATAATATAAGTAATGGTGGATGATATCCTTATGGGCTGACATTTAAAACTATTTTTCTATACAAATTAAATCCAATGGGAAGTTTGATATTTGAATAATGTATACCTGTTTGATTAATAGTGTAACAAAAAATAATTTTTTAATATTGGTAAAACTCTTCCAATTAGCAAAATAAAGCATGTATAATCCAAATTGAATTCTAATTTTATATTTTAAGGGAGTTGATTCTCACAGTATGCCGAAAGATATCAAGAGCAGTGTGTCGAGGTTAGTCATGGAACTGCGCAAGGAGATAAGTGCCCTTGAAAAGGAGCTTGTCGACAAGCGTGACGTTCTATCGGCTCTTGAAAAGGTAGCCGGTATCAAAAAGGGACGTGGTCCCGGACGCAAGCCGAAGTCTGCCATTAAACGGGGACGGCGAAAGTCCAAAAACCGGGATGTCGTTCTCGATGCCGCGAAAACTTTCAAGGGTCAATTTTCACTTCAGGAGCTCTTAAATAAGATCAAGAGTAAGAACTCCAAGTTCGGCGGAAAATATCCTGCCAGCACTGTTATCACTGTTTTGCGTACCACTCCGGAAGTGAAAAAACTTAAGAGGGGAACTTACAAGTACGCCGGGTAATGCATCTGCAATGCCCTTTTTGCTTTTAAGCGCTCCTTAATCTGGAGAGATTTGCTGGAATAAATGCCGGACTCAGGTCCGGCTTTTTGTTGTATGTATTAATGTATAAGTGCTTGAGATATACGTAATATAGCAAAAAATCGCGATTTTCAGATAAAATCCTTGACGGGGATGCCATATTGTGATAGATTTCCCACTTGCGCCTTTAAGGGCGCCAAGGGTTTTATTATGCCTACTATTAACCAGTTAGTGCGTCACGGGCGCACCAGAGTTACAAAGAAAAATAAAGCGCCCGCTCTCCAGGCGAATCCGCAGAAACGTGGTGTCTGCACCCGCGTCTGGACTGTGACCCCCAAGAAGCCGAACTCCGCGCTCAGGAAGGTCGCGAGGGTACGTCTTACCAATGGAATCGAGGTCACCGCTTACATCCCCGGTATCGGCCACAACCTTCAGGAACACTCGGTTGTACTGATCCGCGGCGGTAGGGTAAAAGACCTTGGCGGCGTGAGGTACCATATTCTCAGGGGTACCCTGGACACCGCCGGAGTTGAAAACAGGAGAAGAGCGAGGTCCAAGTACGGAACTAAACGCCCCAAGGCGTAAGATAAAATACATACAGGGTCGCAGGGGCAAGCTCCCCGGGAGTGATTTTTGTCCAACCACGACTCGCCTTGACAGCACTTTTGTGCGCGTTAAGTTTGCGGCCCGACTTTATCACGATATGCGGGCTCTTTTTATTGTCAGGAAACTTAAGGATCAGCAAATGAGAGGAAAGAAACCACAGAGAAGAATTATCGAGCCTGATGCGCGCTACAAGGATCAGGACGTAACGCGGTTTATAAACAAGCTAATGTGGCGCGGCAAGAAAACTGTCGCTGAGAAGATTTTTTACGGCGCGCTCGATATTTGCGAGAAAAAAACAGGCGAAACCGGAATCGACACCTTCCGGAAAGCGCTTGAGAACGCGCGCCCTCACGTTATGGTTAAGAGCAGGCGCGTCGGTGGTTCCACCTATCAGGTGCCTATCGATATTAAGCCTTATAAGCAGATCGAGAACGCCATGCGATGGCTCATTACGTATGCTCGAGCCCGTAAAGGCAAACCCATGCGAGAGAAACTTGCCATGGAATTCATGGACGCAGCAAATGGTACAGGCTCAAGCGTAAAGAAAAAGGACGATACTCATAGAATGGCTGAGGCAAACAGGGCATTCGCCCACTACAGGGTTTAAATCAGCCGATTGCTTATAAAGACGGTTGCCCGGCTGACACCGGCATCGTTTTTTGATTAATGAGATTTTTGATTGAAATTGACCTGGTTAAGATGAACGCATTATCCCGGACATTCTCAGATACTGGCTCCCCCTTCGCGGGGGGACAGTGACGTGTGAATAGGGAGGTGCGAAAGTGAAGTACGATCTGGCCAGGATTCGGAACATTGGCATAGCGGCGCATGTAGATGCCGGAAAAACCACAACCACCGAAAGGATCCTCTTTTACGCACACAGGATTCATAAGGTCGGTGAGGTTCACGAGGGCACAACGCAGACCGACTGGATGGTCCAGGAGCGGGAGCGTGGCATTACCATCACTTCTGCCGCGACTTACTGCGAGTGGAACAAGCACCATATCAACATTATCGATACCCCCGGACATGTGGACTTCACTATGGAAGTCGAGCGGTCAATGAGGGTTCTCGATAGCGTGATTCTGGTTTTTTGTGCTGTAGGCGGAGTACAGAGCCAGTCCGAAACCGTATGGCGACAGGCTGACAGGTACCACGTCCCCAGGCTTTGTTTCATCAATAAAATGGACCGGGTAGGCGCTAATTACTACGGAGTGGTGGAGCAGATCAGAAAACGCCTCCACGGTAACCCCCTGGTAATTGAGCTCCCGATCGGAAGCGAGTCGGGGTTTGCGGGTGTTGTCGACCTGGTCGAAATGCAGGCATATCGATGGCTTGACGGGACGGGTGTTGAATACAGCCGTGAAGAGATCCCATCCGATATGCGGAACATCGCTTCGGAATGGCGCGAAAAATTGATCGATTCGGTCAGTGTTCATTCCGAAGAGTTGATGGAAGAATTTTTCGCCGGCGAAGTGAATCCTGTAACTCTTAAGAGAGCTATCCGTAATGCGACCTTGACCGGAAAAATGACTCCGGTCCTTTGTGGAAGCGCTTTCAAGAACAAGGGTATCCAGTCTCTCCTGAACGCGGTGATCGATTATTGTCCCAGTCCAAGCGATGTTCCTCCTATCGAGGGAATGGAGCCCGGCACTGAAAAGATAATCCACCGTAAAAACGACCCCGATGATCCGCTGGCGGCACTGGCGTTCAAGATCGCTGTCGATCCGCACGTTGGCCGGATCACCTATGTACGGGTGTATTCGGGAGTTCTCTCGAAGGGTCAGGTCGCATTAAATCCACGGCTTGGAAAACGCGAGCGTGCAAACCAGATTCTGATTATGCACGCTAATAAGCGAGAGCCGGTGGACGAGTTGAGAGCTGGAGAACTGGCGGCACTTGTGGGATTAAAACTCACCACCACCGGAGATACCCTCTGCGACCAGAAACATCCGATCGCGCTTGAGAGCATTTATCTTCCGGAACCTGTAATCACCATCGCGATTGAGCCACGCAGCCAGGTTGAGGGTGTAAAACTCAAGGAATCACTCGCGAGGCTGGCTGATGAAGATCCTACATTCAGGGCCAGCGTAGATCCCGATACCGGTCAGACTGTCATCAGTGGAATGGGGGAACTTCACCTGGAGATCATCGTCGACAGGTTACAACGGGAATTTGGGGTGGAGGCGAATGTCGGAAGCCCCCAGGTGGCTTACAAGGAAAGCATAACGGCTAAGGCAAAAGCCCGGGAGCGCTACGTACGTCAGACCGGCGGACGGGGCATGTACGCGGATGTGACACTGGAAGTTGAACCCCGGGAGAGAGGATCCGGAAACGCATTCGAATCGGTTGTTACCGGAGGAAAAATTCCAAAGGAATTTTTCCCTTCGGTCGAAAAAGGCGCATTGTCCAAATTGATGAACGGAATCCTCGCGGGATATCCCATGACCGATGTGCTTGTGAGGCTTGTCGATGGTGAATTCCACGCTGTCGATTCGAGCGAAGTATCGTTTGAGATCGGGGCGTCGATCGCGGTCGAGAAGGCCTGCAAACTCGCTGGCCCGATAATCCTGGAGCCGGTGATGAAGGTCGATA
>DASWIV010000093.1:0-17574 GCA_036397475.1 bacterium | reverse complement strand
TAAGGAAGTTAAAATACTGGAAATTAACAAGCGCCCCGATATCGGGGCGCTTTTTTATCGGAGCACTGGCTTCCAGCCGGTCGGTACACCATCGTCCCGATGGCAGGATGAATGATCTTTCGCAGGAGTTGAGAACCATAGTCGCATCTTACAGGATGGTATACATTCACAGGCAGCATTGTCCCTAAGTTTACGAGCGCTATAAGCTATGAGAAAGTTATTGAAAATCAGGTTTATAGTATTGACATCGTTAAAGTAAGCGGCTATATTATAATTATATTACCCCCCTTAGGAGGACGGTGTAATGACTCTCTCTCTCTCTCTCAGTAAGAAAGTTTGGATATATATGATGTCCAGGCGGTTGTATATTTTGTCACCCGCTTTAGTGGCTCTTATTATCACGTCTCATCCCATTCCCGTGAAGGCTACAGATGACGTAAAATGCGGCAGTCTTCAACCCGTGGGGACAATTGTAGAGACAACTTGTGAGTGCTCAGGATTTCCCGGGTCCTACTGCCAATATTATTGTCTAGCGTTCACGTACACTCCCTTTTGTGTTCAACAAAGTGGAGAAGATGACTGCGATCTTCCAGTTCTTCTAATCGACTTTGATCCCGAATATCCTTGTCAGTTGGGCTTTGATCAAATGGACTGCTGTTCCGACGAATACAGTTCCGAGCCACCCTGCAATCTATCTCCCAATCCACCAAATGATGTTTATGTTGTCTGCGAGGACTACTGCCAACACTGCCCATAATTCAACCGGAGGAAAAAAGAAATGAAGAATCCAGGCATCTTAATTCTATGCTTACTCGCAATCGGACTCGGCTGCACTGCAATGAAACATGTAGAAAGTCCCATTGACAATATGAGTGATCAATCCACAGAAAGCATGATTTCACAAGTCGGTCAGCCGGACAGGGAATCTGGTCAGGTTTCAGGATTTGACCCCGCATTCCTTTATGAAGGAAATCTGGCAATGCATGCCAGAACAAGCCTGCTATGGAAAGCAAACCTTGGGTGGATGATCTCTCATGGGGGTTCCGGGCAATCTGAACTAACTGTGGTCAGCCAGGCCGGTTTCCTTCCTTTCTGGGTAAAAGATCCCAAAAACGGCGGTCTTATTCAGATCAAGACAAGTGCCGATGCTGTTACGGGCACTTCCATCGCATATCTCCCTGATGAGAGTGGTGTTTGGGACTTCAGTTCCATCCCTATTGGTAAGATTGGCGATCCGGATGCGGAGCCTTCCACATATTACTCAGCATCTGATACATATGAACTGTGGTCTCACCTGGCGGAAACTGGGGACAATCCTGATCTGGAAAACGCTGTTCCGGAAGGAGTAAATGAGGCAATCATATGGGTTTTGGAACAAGACCTGAGTACCATCATGGACTCCTGCGCGATGGCTTTAGATAAAGTGCCAACGAATTGCGAAGAATTTCTGCATGGTCGATACGTGTTCAACCAGGACTTCCTCGATAAGATCATCGGTCTCGCCGAAGCAAATGAACTTGTCGATTTTCAAATCGGGTCGAATTCAGACAAAGACATCGTTTATTTGAGTTACCAACTCTCCGGCTCAGAGAAAATGACAAGGGCGTGGAAATATTTGTTTGTTGAGGATGGATATGACGTCACCAGCCTGACCCGGCGTTTGCCAGCCGCGACGGATGGACTCAGCGGTACTGCGATTCTCGATTTAGAAATGATTCTTGACTATCAGAATAGTCTGCCTTCAGAGTTATACGCTTCTACAGAACAATTCTATTCGGAATAGCTGATCAGGTTTCAATCATTCAAGCGCATCGAGAAGTCGGAGCGCTTTTTTTATTGTTTCTGATAGAGTTTCTTTTTTGTCGGGTTCAGGCGGTAGAAGTTCGCCCTGGTAAAAACAGGATAGTGTTCCAGAACAAGCTTTTCCTGTATGAACGACGCGCATTTGGCTGCGTGGAGCGCTTTCCCTTCAACTTGTGGAGAAACAACTCGTAACTCGTCCCCAATGTTCTCCAGCTCGAGAATCCGTCCGCTCATTGGCTTGAGTACATACGGATCTTCGTCAATCAGGTCGCCTGCCTTTATTTTCTCCAGCAGCTCCATTACGGGGACCGGGTCTGATTTTGGATTGAGGATATATTCCGATGCCTCGATTGATTTGAAAGGATTTTTGGATGAATAGTCGGAGCCGTCCAGGCAGAACATGCACTCGACACCATCGGGGCAGTAGTCATTGAGCCGGCGTGTGGCTTCGTCGGGATAAATATTTTCAAGCAACTGGAGATAAGTGATTTCGCATTCTGATGCCACTCCTACCGGGGTAGGAGGGCTTGTTTTGATTTTGAGGCGTTTTGTGGGTCCCTGAGACTGTGATATTACCATCCCGGCTTTGAGGAAAAGGGATGTCTGAAGGGTAAGCCAGTCTAGATGCCCTATAAAGCGCATCAGCTCCGCTTTTTTAAAGCGGATTAAGATGGGGAATGTCTGCTGCTGTCCGGGCTGGTTCACGGGATGGGTATTGTAGCAGAACAAAAAAAATTATGGGAATAAAAAATCCATCAAATAAGGTAGAACGCTTGTCCTTAAAGCCCGGTTTGAATTATTAAGGGATTGTTAACCAGCATTAAGGGTACCAGTTTAAACTAGTTGAAAACGCCATCAAAGGCGCATCAGAAGCGGCTTTGAAAATTCTCACTGGTCTCTTTTTATTGATTCCAGATTATGGTAAAATACCTGTGAACCGCCACCCCATCCCAAAACTGGTACCCAAAAAATAGGTGCCAATTGGATGTTTACTAAGTGGTTACCATGAAGTAAACTCTGATGTGAAAGAACAGATAACCTTATTCGGGCAGTTGGGGTAGGTGGGATACCGGGATGCACATCCAGATCGACAAGAATGCCCCTGTCCCCCTCTACCGGCAAATCATTGCCGATATTCGCCGCCTCATCGACGCAGGCCTCCTCGCTTCCGGTACCCGCCTCCCCTCGTCCCGAGAACTAGCTGAACAGCTGGACGTCTCCCGCAAAACCATATTACTAGCCTTCCAGGAACTCATAGCAGACCGCTATCTCGAATCCCGTCCACAATCCGGGACATATGTGGTTGACCGCAGCGCGATCGGCCTGCTTCGCGGTGAAGACAAACCAAAAAAAGAACAGGTTAACAACCACACGTCCATGAACTGGACGCCGTACGAGATCCAGGGCGACTTTTTCTCGCTTCCACCCGGCAGAAAAGCGGCGCAGCAGCCGGACAGGCCGATCAGCTTCATAAAAGCGACTCCTGACCCGGATTTATTCCCGTTTGAGCAGATAAAGCAGATAACCCAGCAGCTTTTGTGGGATCCCAAGGCGTTTTTCTTTGACTATGGGCATCCGCAGGGTTACCAGCCACTTGTTGAACACCTGGAGAACAAGGAAGCGTTGTCCGGGGTCGCTATGGCTCCCGGACAGAACGATGTAGTGGTAACGTCGGGATTCCAGCAGGGCCTGAACCTGCTTATTAACCTGTTGGTCAAGGAAGGCGACGCTGTCGCGGTTGAAAGTCCGACGTATTCGTCGATCCTGAATCTTCTCATCGCGCGACGGGTGAATTATTTCGGAGTTCCCGTTGATGGGAACGGAATGCAGGTTGAAAAACTCGATACGCTGATAAAAAGAGAAAATATACGCTTAATCATATCTATCCCCACCTTCCATAACCCGACCGGTACTGTCATGCCGGTGGGCAGAAGGACACAACTGCTTGAACTTGCCGCCCAGCATTCGATTCCTATAATTGAGGACGATTGGGCCCAGGACCTCAGGTACGATGGTCCCGAGATCCCGAGCCTGAAAGCTCTCGACACCGGTGGCCACGTAATCAGGCTTGGAAGTTTTTCGAAGATGTTCCTTCCCGGACTCAGGCTCGCGTGGGCGACACTTCCGAGCGAACTGGCGGTCCCCCTTGTAAGGATGAAACGCGGCTGCGACCGTGGAGACAGTTTCTTCCTTCAGGTGATTATGCACGAATTCATAAAGAAAGGTTACCTGGACAAGCATCTCAGGCGGACAAAGAGGGTTTACAAGTCACGCCGCGACACAATGCTTGAAGCGATCAGGGATAATTTTCCGTCGGAAATCACCTGGACAGAACCACAGGGCGGATTTTCACTTTGGGTGAATCTGCCGTCGAAACTGAAGTCGCTCGCACTCTATCATTACTGCAGGGAACGTGGCGCGGAATTCGCGGTAGCGAATTTCTTCTGGCCGGGCAAGGCGGATGCGTCGGGATTCAGATTGAGCTGGAGTCTTCTGGAGGAAGGGGAAATCATGGACGGCATATCGAGACTTGGCGATGCTCTCAAGGAAGTCCTGGCTGATGAGCATATTCTCGATGAGCTGGCGGAAATGTATGGAGAGCTGTAATAGGGAAGAGAACTATGGGTGATTTTCAGAACAGGACACTGTCCGGACGGAGGGCAGAAAGGATGCAGAAGCAAGTGATGAGACGAATAAATATTCGCCGCACCCTGCCTGGAGGCGCAGGCTGGTTTGTTTGCATGCTCGTAATAGCGACCATGTTAACAGCCTGTGGGGGTGGGAGTGGTAAGCAAGATCCAACACTCACCCCCTCCGCCTCCCTTTCGGGGCGCGTAACATTTACAGCGAACGTACCGCTGGCACCTCCACCTGCCGATGCATTCAACGGCCCTCCTCCATCAGGGGTACGATATGGCGCGAGAATTATAGATCCCGGCGACGATATCGGTAACCTTCCGATGCCTGCGCCCAGCCAGTTGAGCGAAACCGGAGAATTCAGATTCGACAAGCTCGACCAGTACCCAATCGCCTACTTCAATCTGAGATTTACAGTCGATGACGATCTTGAGGGCCTTGACACTCCAAGAACCCCGGTCGGATTCAATGTCCCTGTATCACTGATTATAGGAATATTCACTACCCTGGACATTCAGATCGACAGAATTTCGGCGAATGAGCTCCAGGCTACGTATCACTACAAGGGTCCTGACGGCTCAAGGCAAATAAAATTCACACTGAATTTCGCCACCGATATAATACGATTCGATCTGAACAACGACGGGATTTACGACGATCTGATCGCTCTCGATGTTAATCACGACGCGATTCCTGACGGCCAGGCGGATTTCCACAAGCAATTCGAAACAGCGGTCCAGAATGAGATTTTCGGTCCCATCGGCGCTGTCAGTTCCAACACCATCACGGTTAACGGGGCTACCTTTAAAATCTGGGGTTCGACAAATGTCACAAGTTCGGTTGACAAAACCGCGCTGTCGCTTTCCGCGTGCTCGCAAGGTGTCACTGCAAAGGTGAAATCGGTAGCATACAATTCAGAGGATATCGCGGTTAATGTCGAACTTACACCTCCCACATCCGGCAATTTTAAAGTTGAGAGGGAGGGTCTCATTAAATCTCTTGGAATGAATACTCTTACAGTTGCAAACACTACATTCCACGATTACCTGAATGCGGATGTAAGGAATGCACTTGGTGATAAATATAATCCTTCGCTGCTTGCAGTCGGGGATTATATTGAAATAACCGGCGATAACGAAAACGGAATTATCACCGCCGACAAAATTGTAGTCGAAACAGTAACTCCTCCCCCGGCGACTATAGAAGTTCTTGGCGAGATCGAGCAGGTGACGTCGTCGGGCGGACTATTCTCGATCACCGTTGGGGGAGTGAAATTCGAGGTCAGGTTGCAGACATTAATTGTCGACCAGGCAAACACCGAATTCAATAAGGATCAATTACAGGTCGGACTTCCTGTCTGGGTGCTGGGTCATCCCGAGCAGGATATATATGTCGCGGATATTGTCCAGTTCCAGTTCGTGATCGAAGGTCCGGACGGCAAGGATCTTGAGATCGTCATACTTGTTAAGGGCAACGAGGAGGAAATTGAGGATATCGCGATGAAAGTGGAATCCGACGATCCGATCTCTATAGTGCTTGTCGCGAACCTGCCACCATCGTTCAGCGATCCAGACTGCCTGCAGGATCTGGTGAACGATCTTGCTGTCGAGTATGGAACGTTTGAAGGATTCCCGGGATTTATCGATGCTCATCCAATGGTCGTTAATAACGATTGCCGACTTTTGGCACTCTGGGATAAACATAATGAAGTCTGGATAAATTCATTCAACAATTTTTATCCTGATCTGAACGGCGCAGAGATTATTGTTGACCGTGTACTTCTCAAGCCGTTCTATGGAGCCGGTCCGGAGATCGAAGCCGCCGGACAGGTGGTCAGCCAGCTTGAACAGTTGTTGAGCGGAAATGCGTCGGTAGTGAAAATCTATCTGAGTTCCGACGCCGATTTTTAAGAGTTAATTTTGCAGGCCATCGATTCGAAGCATTCCACAGCTTCGTTCAAAATAGTAGTTGAGGGAATGGTATGAACAGATAGCGTGGAAGAGAAGCGGGCACGGACCGAATACGGTCCGTGTCTACTTTTAGTCCTTGTATGCATGGTATAATTGTCAATGTATGGCGATATCTCCCGCAAGGAGCTTCCGATGCCGCATTTGAATCATTGGGCCATTTTCGTTTCGATTTCAATTATTCTTGCTTCATGTTCAGGAACGGGTAAGCCTACCGAACCAGCCCTTTATACTGACAGCACTCACCCAGCTTCATATAACTCGTCAGATAAAATTTTGTGGGGCATCCGGGATATAGCTATAGATTCCGACAATGGAAAAATCGACGTCATGCCGATGCGAGGTCCTGCATTTACTCTCAACGCCCTTAACTTCCTTCAGCCCCCCAAAGTCCCGATCGAATTATTAACCGTCAGTATTGCTCCCGGTACAAATTTCGCGCTTGGGAAAGTCATCGCCAATGTAACGCTCCAGCATCAGTTTCCAGGCACAAAATTCTGCGGATTTGATGTAATGGGAATTATCATGGACGATTATCCGTCGATCGGACTGGTATCGGATCCGAATATCAGATTCAGCCCTCCGGACAATACGCTGTTGCAGAATCCCGATAGGTGGACCCGGTGGTGGAATCAGGCAGAATTTATGACATTTAATTCGCTTTCAATCGCGTTACTGCCGGACGGAAAACCGGTGATCGCGTTCTGCAACAGGGCGACGGGAAAAGTTATGGTCTCATTGAAAAAATGAGAATATTTTCTGCAATATCGACTCAATCTTAATAGTCAAGATCAGGTCAGCTATAAAGATGCTGACCATGCTGATCACAACCGCGCGGGTGACTGTCACTCCCACACCTTTTGCGCCACCCCTGGTGGCAAATCCTTCGAGGCACGGGATCAATGCTATTATCAGGCCGAAGTAGAGGCATTTTCTCGCGGCTACCCACAGGAGCTTATAATTTAGAACATTCGCCACGCTGTCGAAGTAAATTCGTTTGTTCACGGTCGCGCCCTGGATAAACTGAAGCGGTATCCATCCAGCCCAGACCCCTACAAATCCGGCGATAAAACAAATGACCGGCACCATCACCGCGCATGCCAGAAGCCTTGGGACAACTAGATGACGGACAGGAGGAACGGCTAGCGCCCGCAAAGCGTCGACCTGTTCGGTGACAACCATGGTTCCGATCTCACTTGAGATTCCAGCCCCTATTCGCCCTGCCATAACCAGTCCGCCAAGCACCGGAACAAGGTCGGTCGCCATGGCATAAACAACCGCTCCCCCGACATATTCCGCTCCGAAACCAAGGTCGATCGCCTGCTGTGCCAGGATGGTGGCAAGGATCATACCGGTAAACCCGACGCACATGGTCACGATAAACATGCTGTCGGAACCCAGGTGAGCCATCTGGTTGATCGTCTGGTGGTATGGAATTCGCAGTGTGACAATGAACCAGAGCGCCTGCCCGGTCATAATGGTCAGGCGTCCGACATAATCGAAAAAATTGATTACAGGCGAAATGATAGCTTCCGTGACCCATCCTGCAATGGCTAATGGCAGCAGAAGGATCTTCGCGGGTTGCTCTTTGATTTCCTGATCTGGCAGGTGCATGGTTAGAAATTCAGGCTTATTAAGTCCAGACGATTATACAGGAGAAGATGCATCCACGATAGTGGGATAATTTTTCCGGTAGATTGAAACAAGGGAGAGTAAAATATGTCAAAATTCAATAGATTGTGCTTAATACTAATATGGAAAGAAATACGGCCATGAAGCCGGGCGGGAGGGAATATATGGGGTCTGACATCGATTTTTCATTCCTTGAAAATATTCAGTATGTTCCACCTTTAGTACTGATAATCGCGGGATTTCTCAGCTGCTTTGTCGGTTACCGTATGTTCAGGCTGATGCTTTTTCTGATAGGATTTATCGGCGGGTTCATGATTGCTGGCTCGCTGTACGCCTCGTCGCAGGGTTACCAGGTGGATCTGCACCACGGGGTCGCGCTGATTTACTCCATTATCGGAGGATTAGCAGGAGCGCTGGTTCTGGGAGTCCTGTATTTCCTCGGAGTATTCGCGGTCGGAGCCATACTCGGGGCTCTCATAGCCGTGGCGATAACTCACTCTTTGGGCTATCAGAATGGGATTATTACTGTATTTGCAGCTATTGTTGGCGGATTGCTGGCGATAATGATACAGCGCCATGTAATCACCATCGCCACCGCGTTCATAGGTGCGGCGATACTGATCAACGGGATAACCATGATCGCGAAGCCGAATAGCGCGGCGTTACTGCTATTTAATCCCGACCAACCGGGTTATGTCGTCCTTATGGTGATCTGGATAGTCCTGGCAGCATCGGGAATTGCCGTTCAATCCGCCACAACGCCTGCTGAAAAACCTGAGGAGAAGCCGTCGGCGCCAGCACAGGAACCTCCTCCCGCCGCTCATCCGGGCGCAACCGGTTGAGGACTAATTCATCATATCCCTTGGAGTTTGGATAAATTCAGCCATGGTGGTAAAATGCCCGGGCATTTTAGCATGAAGTACGGATTGAAAATTCGCCCATTATTTATCGTCTTACTGGTTCTTTCGGTGCTGCTGACAGCGTCGACCGGATGCCGCCGTATGCAGACCGGACCATCCTTTAATACCCAGAGTGCGAACTGGTACTTCGGACTTAAAAGCACTGCCCCGTTCCTCAGCCGTGGTACGCCTACATCGGACTGGATATACATCACCGGACTTAACGGCAAGCTAACGCGGATAGACCGAACACGCGGTCAGCACGACACAGAATGGAATGTCGCACTCGCGGCAGGCTCGCGAGGCGCGCCACTGATCTGGAACGGGATGATTTATACCACCGATTATTCCGGGCAGGTCATGCGGATCGATCCGGCTGATCCGACGGCACCGGTTCCGCTTCTGAACATACAGACACAGATCGATCCCGGACCCGTACATACCCCTGAATTCCTGATAATTGCAGGCTGGGATGGGATCATCAGAGCTGTGAATCCGGACACCGGGAATGTAGGGTGGGAATACGATTGCGGCGCGGTAGTTCGCTGCAGGCCCAGAATAATCAACGGAGCCATTATGGTAGGTGACGCCAATGGCGTTCTCCACGCGCTGGATGCGTCGGACGGCACCCGGAAATGGTCTGCCCGGATGGACGGGGAGATCTACGGGTATCCTGCACTGGATGCGGTCGATACGCTGAATGTCGAGGGCGAAGCAGATCCGGCAAATTTGCTGACTCCATTACCGGGCGTATATCCGCATGACGTAATCGACCTGGCGGAAAATTACGGCGGGATCGATACCTGGACTCTTCGTCCTCAATGGCAGGATGAAGATAAGTCAGAGCCTGACTATGTAAGGGCAACCGCGGTTTATGTTTCATCGGCGGGAGGAGAACTCGCGGCATTTTCATTATCCGACGGCTCTGAGCTCTGGAGAATTTTTCCTGAAGGCGCGCAACAATTCTGGGCAGGACCTGTTTATTACGATAACAGCCTGTATATTGGAAGCACCGGAGGATGGGCGTACCGGATAAATCCGGTTGATGGAACAATAGAGAATTCGAAGCAGATAATTCACCCCCATCCGGACCATTACGGGCCTGAAAGTGTGCCATCGGAACTGACAGGGGACCACGACAATTCTGACAGGAAGGGGCCGTCGGAAGAGATTTTCGCTCCTGTAGCGGTTAACGACAATTACATTTACATTGCCACCTTAAGATACCGGGTGCTTGCTCTGGACCGGGAAACGTGGGACGAGGCATGGAGCTTTGACACGCAAGGTTTGAACCACGCAGCCATGATGCTGCTCGATGGAAAACTGATTTTCGGCTCGGACGATTTTTATTTCTATGGAATCGACGCGATTACCGGACTTCCGGTAAGCGGTCCTAAATAGTACAATTCTCCTCTCTTGATAAATGCGTATCACGATCGCTCAACTTGATCCTATAGTCGGAGATGTCAGCGGTAACCTGGCACGCGCAATCGATGTGCTTGAAAGAGCCCACTCTGAAAAAGCCGACCTCCTGGTGCTTCCCGAACTTTTCATAACAGGATATCCTCCACGCGACCTTCTGGACTGGCCGTGGTTTATGGCCAAGGTCAAGGATGCAATCACCACTCTCACGGAAAGGTCTGCCGACTTTCCTAAAACCGGAATATTAATCGGCGCTCCGCTCAGCACGGGAAAAGAAGTTGGGCTCGGGCGCCACAACTCGGCGCTTCTTATCGATAACGGAAAAATTATCAGGCAGATCAATAAGTCCCTGCTTCCGACGTACGACGTGTTCGACGAGGCGAGATATTTCGATATGGGCTCTTCAATCGAGCCTGTCGACTACAAGGGGGAGAAGCTGGGAATATCGATCTGCGAAGACGCGTGGAATGATAGGGAATTATGGACGCAGAGGTGTTACACAACCGATCCTATCGAAGTTCTCGCCGGCAAGGGCGCGACACTGTTCATCAATATTTCCGCGTCGCCGTTTTACGTCGGCAAGGACGAGATCAGGTGGCGGATCGTAACCAATCATGCGAGAAAACACGGAATTCCGTTTGTATTCGTAAACCAGGTCGGAGCGACGGACGAATTAATTTTCGATGGCAGAAGCATATGTGTGGATGGACAGGGCCGTCCGATAAAATTCTTCCCTAGTTTTGTAGAGGATATTGAAACCATTGACACCGTAACTTCCGGACGCGACATCCAGTACAAAAAATACAACAGAATAGACAGCCTCGAAAAAGCGCTCGTGATGGGGACGAGAGAGTACATCACCAAATGCGGATTCAAAAAAGCCGTTATCGGACTTTCAGGTGGTATAGACTCCGCGGTGGTGGCGGCAATAGCGGTGAAAGCGCTCGGAGCGGAAAATGTGCTGGGCGTAGCCATGCCGTCGCCATATTCGTCAAAGGAAAGCGCAGACTACGCAGAAGCACTCGCGAATAACCTGGGTTTTGAATTCAAGATCATGCCGATCGGGGATATTTACCAGGCATACATCGATGAGATGGACGATCATCTGACTACCGGCTCGGATATATCGGTGACCCTCGAAAATATCCAGGCGAGGATCCGCGGCAATATACTTATGGCGATCTCGAACGACCAGGGTCATCTCGTCCTTTCGACCGGCAACAAGAGCGAGTTGGCGGTCGGGTACTGCACACTGTACGGTGACATGTCGGGTGGGCTCGCGGTAATCAACGATGTCCCGAAGACGATGGTTTACCAGCTTGCTAAATACATGAACCGCGAAAATGAGATTATTCCGTCGGGAATAATCAATCGGACACCGTCGGCGGAGTTGCGCCCTGACCAGAAGGATTCGGATTCACTGCCGCCGTACGAGATACTCGACGGGATACTTCTTCAATACATCGATAACAAGCTGTCCCTTAATGAAATCGTGGATCTTGGCTACGAGAGGAACACTGTCGAGTGGGTGATCCGTGCGGTGAATGGGAACGAGTACAAGCGTCGGCAGGCGGCACCGGGGCTGAAGGTGACGTCGGTGGCATTCGGCATGGGTCGGAGGATGCCGATAGCGGCGAAGTACGAGGTGTAGGGTGTTGAGGGTTCCTGGCGTTGCACCTGTTGATTTTAATTTTTTTTTCTACTCCTGAATCGTGATTCATTTTGGATTTTCAGTTAGGCGGCAATGACTCGGGAGAAATATCCCGTGTTTGATGGTTAAGCGGCGGACGCGCTCCGGCGTTTAAAAATGCGGAATGGGAATTTCGTTATTCGGGGAATGCGTGATAGGAATCCCGCGCTCCGGCGTTTAGAAATGCGGAATGGGAATTTCGTTATCCCTGAATTGCCAGCGGGACGGTGTTCAGGGATGGAAAAGGAGTTAGTCGATGATCAGGCGATTGTATGTGCGGCCGTCGAGTTGGAAGGCGGGTTCGGTCTGGTATTGATCGATCAGGGACTGGAGGTCGGTAACGGTTACGCCGAGTTTTTCCGCGGCGCGGCCAATTTCCTCGCCGCCCTCGATAATGTTCGGGTGAACGTAGACGGTCCAGCCGAATGTCGCAGCGTCATCGAGATATTCTTTTTCTTCATCGTCGCTCATTTCGTAGAGGTCGGTCAGAGTTATCACGCGGGCTGGAGTGAGAGCGGAAATGATCCAGCCGTCGGGGTAATCGTAGCCGCCCTCGAAAATCAGGAGATCGCCATCCTTGAATTCGTGGGCTAATTCCATGGCGTTGGCGACTTCGGGATTAGTTACGACTTTCGATTCAGGCTGGACTCCGGCGATGAAATTGTACATGGGGAGGAATGCAACCATTATAAATAGCCCCCAGCGATAGAGAACATTTTTATATTTTCGCATCACTTCGAAAATTACCGCGAAGATCAGTACGATCAGCGCAAGTACCGGCTCGGTCAATCCGGTGAAGCCGATGAAGAGTCCGAACAGGAGATATTTCAGCCATGACCTTTCAAGTGTGATAACGACGGTTCCATACCACGCGAAGGAGGTGAGCAGTGGCACAAAGATGAACAGCTTGTAGAAATAGTTCGTCGGCATGAAGAAAAACTGGAAGATCACGTAGGGAGCGAGCCACGACAGCATGAACACCGCCGCTTTCGGGTACTGGGCGGCGTATTTTTTCATGTTGTAAAGCGCGGCGAGATAGCAGTAAAACAGGAATCCAAGGGAGTAATATCCGAATACTTTTTTGATGACACCTTTCCAGATGCGGCCCTCTTCCATCGCCAGGCGGAGGTCGTAGTCCAGTATGGAAGTGTCGATCGTAGCCCGGTGGAAGAAAACCATGAGGTAGCCGTTGAGTGTCCCGAGGGGGATTTCAGTCCAGGATTTAATCCAGTAATCAGACTCGTGGCCGTATTCAGTAATCCAGTACATGAATGACTGGAAATCGGTGTGTCCGAGGATGATCGTGCCGATGGCTATGTATGCTGTGGCGACTGGAATTGCGAGGCTGACAGTGTAGGTCCACCACCATCTCCATCTTTCTTCTTTTGTGCCTTCAATCGCTTTCCAGAAAAGGCATGCCGCTACACAGACCACAAAAAACACATTCAACTGGTGGAAGAGGACGCTCAATGCCTGCATGATGCCGATGTAGATGAAGTCTGAATTTTTCGGTGCACGCTGGCGTGAGACTATTTCGACACGATCCGCCGCGAGGATAAGGAAGAGTGTCGAGAGCATGTATACGTCGGCGTCGGTCGAGTAATGCCACCATGTGAAACTGAAGCAGCCGAGGAGTGTGACGAGGATCGCGAGACCCTGGTCGTGAGCGAGGCGCCGGATTAGTCCCCACAGAAGCGCGACACCGATCGATCCGATGAGGACGTTGCCCCACTGCATGACCTTGAGTGCGAGAATATGGGGGCCGAAAATTCCTTCGAGGACGCGGTGGATTAAGTAGAACAGCGGCGAATATAAGAGGTGGTGCGGATTGAAAAGTTTTTCGGGCGGGCCATGTTCGATGATAGATGCAAACACGACGCCGTCGAAATAAAACTTGTTCGTGAGGTGCAGGGAGTAAATGAGGAAGAACATGGGGATGAGCGCCCATTGGACCCATCTCAGTTTATCAGGCTTCTTTCCGGTCGGACGCGCTTCTCCCCCGTTACTCATACAAAGATTATAAACCTTTATTGTGGAATTATAAGGGGGAAATTAGAGATTTCCCGTGATGTGCATTCACGGGTTACATAGTACTATCTTTCAGCTGACAGGTTATCGGCTGAGGCGGATTGGAGGCAAGAGCATGTGCAGGATGCCGGAGGGACGTCAGCGATACTGCCGGCCGGAGGGCAGCGTTACGGAAAGAGGAAGCATTCGATCCTCCCCCATCCCCACGCTAAGGCAGGGGTGATGTGAGCACTCGTTGACACTCGTGCCTTGGAATAAATAATTGGGTTACTCTCTTACTAAACTTTCGAGGAGCCGCTCAAGTGGCAGCATTGCCGCGACTTCGCGGGGGTGGCCGAGGACCGGGCGGACTGCGTCGTCGAACATTGACACGAGTTCTCCATCCTCGCGCGTGCGCATAGCCTGTACATTCCTTCGCTTCTCCATCAGCCTGTCCCAGTTTTTCATGCACCACTCGACTGCGTAGAGGCCCGCGACTCCATTGTTGTTCATCGGCGAATACATGGGCGGGACGCTAGCCTTGCGCGACGATTTCATTCCCGATTTCACTTTTTCCCTGACGTTGTCGACCAGCCAGTCCCATACGGCGCGCTGCTCGTCGGTCTGGTCCTCCTGGTTGAGGACCCATTCGCGCCATACGCGGTCCTGGGCGAAATCGGACGGGTCAAGGTCGCTGATGACATTCGCCCGTACCGCTACAAGTGACAGCGCGATCGGGAGGATTTTCCAGAGCATCTCGTCCGAGTAATTTTTGATTATTGTCTGGAGCGCGTTTCGTTCCTGGAGGAACCACTTCAGTGCGGGAGGGATCAATGATCCTGTTGTGCCGGCTTTATGGTGAGTGATGGCTTCGGGGCAGTAGCCGATATTGTAACCGGCGAGTCTGAGTCGCCATCCGAGATCGACATCCTCGACAAAGGCGAAGTAATCCTCATCGAATCCCCCGACCTTGTCGAATACTTCGTTTTTGACAGCCATATTTCCGCCGCACGCGAACGGGATGCGTGTGGGAATGTCGAACTCGTCGTGTTTAAGATCCTCGCCGTGGCCTTTCTGAAATCCCCATCCTGTGAGACTGATCGATCCACCGGCGAAATCTATTTTTTTGCCTTCGGCGTTTAGGATCTGCCCGCCGACAGCGTCGACTTCCTTATTAATGATGGTAACGATGAGATTGTCGAGCCATCCGGGCTGGACGATCATATCGTCGTTCAGGAACACCAGAAATTCAGCGGACGAATTCAGCACTCCGAGATTGCATCCGGCGGCGAAACCGAGATTTGTCGGAGCCTGCACTGCACGGGCTTTCGTGTGATATGGCCTGAGATCCAGTTCAGCCGGGATCGGGCAGTTGAATACGACAATGACTTCATGCGAGAGCGAGCCGGTATCGGAAGCTATCGACGAAAGAGACTGGTTGAGGCTGTCCCCTGCAAGGAGAGTAGGGATGATAATCGAAACCTGGGGATTGTCGGGCATGGGAATAGTTTACCTGAATCGGTAAATCCATGCATCATTCCGGAAAGGTGATTTCAGGCATTTGTGTAATCGGCGAGGTTGGAGCCTATTTCTACATTGATCATCTGCTGCCGGAGAAAACCGATGCGCTTCTCTTCTTCGTCAGCGAAATCGTGGAGAAGCGCTTTCACGGTCGGATCTTCGGTGACAGTCGATTTCCTGGTATAGAATGAGAACGCTTTCTTGGAATTGACCATGGCGTGGTGAAGTATTTCGGATCCATCTGTGATTTCTTTTAGAAGGAACGCAGAATTCACCTTGCTGACAGACTGGTCTAATGCCGTGTTGGGGACGTGTCCCTTGATTTTCGGATGGGCGGCGAATTCCTTTCGTTTGTGGACAAGTTTCGCACGCAGTTTCCGTTCATATCCAGTGAGCCAGCGGTAAATGTTCCGGGTTTTTCGGTCGTCGGATCTCATCGCCATCTCTGAATAGAACATGATGGCGTTGTGGCTGATGCCAATCGCCTTGTCGATGGTCCTGACTGCAGCCAGCAGGGATTCTCGCAGTTCCTTTTCTCTCTCCATGGTCCGCCTCCGCATACGGACGTGATATGCCAGGTATCAGCCTGTGGAATCGGGTGGGATGACCACACGTCCCAAGGCATGAAAACCACATTAATTGTGGGAAATACTGCGAATACGAGTTTGTGGAGAAAGCTTGCTTCTATTAATTGCTTACCACCTGAATGGTGGTTCGTCAATGGAATTTGTTAAAATTAGTTAAAAATTTATTAATAAAGATATTTCGAGATAATTGGCTATTGGTGGCCGGGATAAAATTGTGTAAAATGTGCCGTGCGCAATTCATAAAAATAACTGGTGGTATTGATAATGACTGAAAAAGCTGGACTTGAAACGCAGCGTCGCGAGATGTGGGATGAGCTTCAGGAATTGAGGAAGCGGATGGTTGAAATTTCAAGAGAGATCGGCGCGATGGATGTCGAGGATTACGTATTAAAAGATCCCGATGGGAGTCCGGTGTGTTTGTCCGAATTATTTGAAGGCAGGAAAGACCTGATACTTGTCCATAACATGGGAGTGATGTGTCCGGACTGCACGATGTGGGCGGACGGATTCAATGGGCTCAGGCATCATCTTGAAAATCGCGCCGCGTTAGTTGTCTGCACCCCGGACGAGCCGTCGATAATGAAAAAGTTCGCTGAAAGCCGTGGATGGAAATTCCGCATGGTGTCGGGACATGGATCGACATTCATCTATGATATGGGCTACGAGCGTGGCAAAGGCGGATGGTTCCCTGGAGTATCGGCATTTTACAAGAATAAGGACGGAAAAATTACCCGGGTCGCCACGGAAGAATTTGAAGAAGGGGATGTCTACTGCGCGACGTGGCAGCTTTTCGCGTTATTGAAAGATGGGTGGAATGGGTGGCAGGCCGATTTTAAATATTCGTCGGTTATTCCCGGAACTGGTTGAGCCGCAGTGAGTTTGTAACCACACTTACGCTGCTCAGGCTCATCGCGGCGGCGGCAATCATGGGGGGAAGAATTCCTGCGCTTCCCATATATGGAATGAGAATTCCTGCGGCGAGGGGAATCGCGAGCACGTTATAAATAAACGCCATGAAGAGATTCGAGTTGATGGTTGACATTGTCTGGCGCGACAATTCGATAGCGGTAACCACACTTTTCAGATCGCCCTTTACAAGCACAAAATCCCCCGCCTGCATGGCTACGTCGCTTCCGGTGCCCATGGCCATGCCAATATCGGCTTCCGACAATGCGACCGCATCGTTAATCCCGTCGCCAATCATGGCGACATAGGTTCGTCCCTCTTTTCCTTCCCGCTGCAGGCGTTCGATGATCGCGGCTTTTTCGTGTGGACTGATCCCACTTTTGACGTGTTTGATTCCGACAGATGCCGCTACAGACCGTGCGACTTTTTCCTGGTCGCCGGTGCACAGTACAGGTTTCAGGCCGAGACGCTTAAGTCCGGATACCGCTTCCAAAGCGCCTTCC
>DASWIV010000092.1:0-3564 GCA_036397475.1 bacterium | reverse complement strand
CACTTGGAAAGTACGGAGGAACATCGATGGTGTCGTCGAATGAATACTGTGTGATCGGACTTGGTGCGTTCGGAAGGGCACTTGCCGTGTCGCTGTATGAGCGGGGCCACGTGGTGCTTGGTATAGACAAGGATGAATCCCTCGTTAACAGTTACCAGGATAAGTTGAGCCAGGCTATGGTCGCCGACGCCACAAATGAAGCCGCCATGCAAGCCGCCGGCGTTAAGGATTACGACTATGTGATCGTCGCTATTGGAGATCATGTGGAAGATAATATTCTTGCTACCCAGACTGTGCTGGATCTCGGATGCAAAAAAGTATGGAGCAGGGCTGAAACCAGGCGCCACGCGAATATCCTCTCAAAACTGGGTGTTGAGAGGGTAGTTGACCCGGAACTGGAAGCCGCACAGAGGTGCGCGAGAATCCTTTCCAGCCGTTCCGTTCTGGACTTTATTGAATTTTCTCCCGGGTTCTCACTTGCGCAGGTTATTGTCGGCTCGACGTACAACGGTAAAACTCTGAAAGAGATTAACTTCAGGAAGAAATTCGAAGCGTCGGTAATTGCCATCCGTCGCCAGGATGAAAGTATCCCAATCGCCAGTCCGGACGATATTATATACGAAGGAGATGTCCTGTTCGTGGCGGGAACAACTGAAGCTGTGGAAACCATCGAAAGGATATAATTCGTTCTAATGAAGATATATTAAGAATTATATGTTATCTTTAGTTAAATAATTCCACATGAAGCATATATTAATTACAGGGGGGAACTGTGGATTCGCCAGTAGTTCATGAAGAAGGAACCTTATGTCTCGAAATGCGTTACTAGTTTATCCGAAATTCCCGACCAGTTACTGGGGAATGCAGTACTCGATTGAATTTATCGGGAAAAAAGCGTCCATGCCGTCCCTGAGCCTTCTCACGATCGCTGGCATGTTCCCCGACTCTTATAATCTGAAAATTGTTGACATGAACGTCGAGCCCCTCAGGGACTCTCACCTGAAGTGGGCTGACATCGTGTTCACCTCGACAATGATTGTACAGAAGGATTCACTGAATGACGTGATCAGGAGATGCAACAACGCAGGCATACCTATCATTGCAGGTGGACCTCATCCTACTTCTTTTCATGAGGATATCTATGGTGTCGATTACCTGGTGATGGGCGAGGTTGAAGAATCGTTCGATGAGCTCCTGCAAACAATGAGCATGGAGGATTTCTCAGGAAAAGGGAACTTCAATTACTCGCACCTGAAACCCGATATCACAAAAACACCTGTTCCCCGCTACGATCTTGTGAAATTCGCCAACTATGAATCGATGTCCCTGCAGTTCTCAAGGGGATGCCCGTTCAACTGTGAGTTCTGCGATATCACAAAACTCTATGGCAGGAATCCGCGCACCAAGTCTAACAAGCAGATGCTGGCTGAATTCCAGATGCTCTATGATCTCGGATGGCGCGGACCGGTATTTCTCGTTGATGATAACTTCATTGGAAACAGGCGAGATACAATGAGGCTCCTTCCGGACCTTGTTAAATGGCAGAAGGAAAGAAATTATCCTTTCGACCTTTACACCGAAGCCAGTGTGAATCTCGCGAATTACGACGATATGCTTGCCCTGATGGTCGAATCGAATTTCTTTATGGTTTTCCTCGGAATTGAAACTCCCGACTATAACGCTCTGGTAACCACAAAAAAGACGCAGAACGTAAAGAAAAATGAAGATGATTTTTTGATGAAAGCGGTCAGGAAGATCCAGGGACACGGAATCCAGGTCAGCGCCGGATTTATCCTGGGGCTGGACGGAGATTCGGAAAACGCGTTCGAGAATCAGATCGCGTTTATCCAGGAAGCCGGAATTCCGCTTGCCATGGTTGGACTGCTTGGCGCACTCAAGGGAACAGACCTTTACCAGAGGCTTCTCAACGAGGGACGCCTGATCCACGAGACCGACGGGAACAATGTCGGACTGCAGTTGAACTTCATTCCGGAGATGGATACTACGAAATTGCTAGAAGGGTACAAACACGTTCTCGGTACCATTTACGACAAGAAACTGAAAAATTACTTCGACCGCTGCCTCAACATGTTCGACGCAATGGGCGATTACCGCAGCCGCGTCAGGATCGGCAAAGCTGAAATGATGGCTATGTGGAAGTCATTCACCAGGCAGATCTTCTCACCGCAGGGACCTGCGTACATCCAGTTCATGTCCCGGGTGATGAAGAAGTACCCAAGGCTGCTTCCCGATGCGGTACGTCTTGCTATCATCGGGTACCATTGCTCGAAGATAACGCACGATTTGATCCTCAAAGGCTGACACCTTTTTATCCGAATTCTGATATTCTGTATTTGAAAATTCCGTACGGATTTTTAACTTATGATGCATCCCGGCGAAATTCCGATCGATGAATCTCTTGTTGTGAAATTGCTGCATGCGCGGTTCCCCTCCTGGGCGAATCTACCGCTGCGCAAGGTGGAATCGACCGGGACAGAGTACGCATTGTTTCGTCTTGGCGATGACATGGTTGTGCGCCTTCCACGCGTGGAACAGTTTTCGAAAAATATCCAGAAAGAACACACCTGGCTTCCAAAACTCGCTCCTCATCTCCCGGTTCCTGTTCCAAAACCCCTTGCGAAAGGGCAGCCTTCCGGATATTTTCCATTTGAGTGGTCAATCTACAACTGGATAGAAGGCGAGGCTGTTTCCTTTAATTACAGGTCTGATCCTGAAGCGCTTGCGATGGACCTCGCTGATTTCAATAAAGCTTTACGAAATATTGATCCGGCCGACGGCCCCCCGTAACCACCGCCTGGGAGACCGACCTTGGCACCGATCCATGGAACGGTCCCCAGGTCTGGATACATGGAGACCTGCCGTCGATGAATTTACTTGTGAAAAATGGAAGGCTTTGCGGCGTGATCGACTTCAGCGATCTTGGGATCGGAGACCCCGCATGTGACATGATTTCCGCCTGGTACCTGTTTCGTCCTGACGTCAGGAAAATTTTCCATGATGCTCTTGATGTGGATGACGATACATGGAAACGCGGACGTGGCTGGGCGCTTTCAATAGCCTTGATCCAGCTTCCATTTATAATGATACAAATCCCGTACTCGCCGGAGCCGCAAAGCGCGCAATATCGGAAATCCTCGCCGAACACTAAAATGAAAAAAGCAGACAGTCCTGTCTGCTTGTAAAGCTTGGTGAGGATGCTCCACCAAGTTGCATTAACTCCTCGCGAAGCGAGGATTTCATAGGGCGAATTCCAGTTCCAGAGCACTTTTCGGGAGAATTGCGAAGGAACAATTGAATGAGCCACCCTCGAATAAATAGAAGGGTAAAGATAAATGGATTTACGATTTTTTGATGTCGAACACGGCGACTGCTGTCTGATTATCAGCCAGGAGAATGAAGCTATTTTAGTCGATTGTGGCTACAACCCGACTACGAAATTTCGACCATCAGATTCGTTAGCCAAACAGGGATTCGGTTCTCGCCGAAAACTACATCATTTAATCCTAACCCATCCTGACCAGGATCACCTTGCTGATCTTCCCG